>DATBBY010000111.1:0-32865 GCA_036270765.1 Candidatus Acidiferrum sp. | reverse complement strand
CGAGCTGCGCGATTCGAATTGGATGCGCGATTCGAATGAGTACTGCGACCGACAGAGTTTTGGTTGATTAATTTTGAAGCAAAGTTTGAGAAACACAAAATCCTACATCGAGGGTCACAGTGAAAAAATGGGTATATTTTTTCGGGGCTGGTAAAGCGGAAGGTAACGGCGAATGGCGCGAACTGCTGGGAGGTAAGGGTGCGGGTCTGGCGGAGATGACCAAGATCGGGCTCCCTGTCCCGGCTGGGTTCACGATATCGACAGAGGCGTGCGACTACTACTACAAAAACGGAAAGAAGTACCCCGCGGAGTTGAAGAAGGAAGTGGCGCTGCATGTCGCGCACCTGGAAAAGGTCACCAAGAAAAAGCTCGGTGATCCGAAGGCGCCGCTGCTGGTGAGCGTACGCTCGGGTTCCGCTCGATCTATGCCTGGGATGATGGAGACCATATTGAACCTGGGCCTAAACGACCGCAGCGTGGAAGGCCTGGCGGGCGCTACGAAGAATGAGCGGTTCGCTTATGACGCGTATCGCCGCTTCGTGCAGATGTATTCCACCGTAGTGATGGAAATGTCCAAGGAAGACCTGGAACACCGGTTGCGTGCCCTGAAAGAAAGGCTGGGGGTGCGTGAAGATACCGCTGTCCCTGCGAGCGGCTGGAAAGAATTGGTGCGGGAGTACAAGCGACTCTTCAAGGAAAAGACCGGCAAAAATTTCCCGGACGATCCGATGGATCAACTGTGGGGAGCAATCGGCGCGGTGTTTGGCTCATGGATGGCCGAGAAGGCGGTCACGTACCGGCGCGTCGAAAAAATTACCGGGGTGATGGGTACCGCCGTTAACGTCGTGCAGATGGTGTTCGGTAATACCGGCGATACATCGGGAACCGGGGTGTGCTTCACGCGCGACCCAAGTTCAGGCGAGAAAGTTTTTTACGGCGATTATCTTGTGAACGCCCAAGGCGAGGACGTGGTGGCTGGAATTCGCACTCCGACACCGCTGCGCGAAATGGTCACGGCGATGCCGAAAGTCTACGCGCAGCTCGATAAAGTTCGAGTAAAACTTGAGAATCATTACCGCGACATGCAAGACATGGAATTCACCGTCGAAGATGGAACCTTATATATGTTGCAGACCCGCACCGGGAAGCGCACGCCCGCGGCAGCGTTTCGCATCGCGGTGGACATGGCCAACGAAAAACTGATCAGCAAGGACGAAGCGATTACGCGCATCAAGTCGGAAGATATCGAGCGGCTGTTCTATCCGGTGATTGACGTGAAGGTGGACAAGAAATCGCTGGAGGCGCGCATTCTGGCACACGGCATTGACGCGGTACCGGGCGCGGCCGGGGGGAAAGTGGTGTTTTCGGCGCAGAAGGCCGAAGAGTGGGCCGAGAAGGGTGAGAAAGTCATTCTGGTGCGCCGCGAAACCAGCCCAGAAGATGTAGGCGGAATGGCAGTGGCGCAGGGAATTCTGACCGCGACGGGCGGGAAGACGAGTCACGCGGCAGTGGTCGCTCGCGGCTGGGGCAAGTGTTGCATCGTGGGCGCCGAGAAATTGCAGATCGATTACAAAACTTCGTCGATGGTGGCGGCGGGGAAAACGGTAAAGGAAGGGGATTGGATCACGCTGGATGGCAGTCAGGGGGTGGTGTATTCCGGCGAAATGCCGCTGGTGTCGCCGAAGCTGCCGCAGGCGTACGCCGCGCTGATGAAGTGGGGCGATGAAGTGCGACGGCTGGGCGTGCGCACCAACGCGGATACGCCGCAGGATGCGCGAAAGGCCAGGGAGTTCGGCGCGGAAGGCATTGGGCTGTGCCGCACGGAGCACATGTTCTTTACCGACTTTGAGCATCCGGAACGGAGCCATGAGCGGCAACGCGCGATTCAGGAAATGATCCTGGCCGAGACTCGCGAAGCGCGTGTGAAGGCACTGGACAAACTACTGCCATTTCAACGTCGCGACTTCGTAGGAATATTTCAGGCGATGGATGGATTTCCGGTGACCATCCGTTTGATCGATCCGCCGCTACATGAATTTGTTCCTCACGACCGAGCGAAGCAAGAGGAGTTGGCGAAGGAGTTGGGACTGAGCGCCGGGGTAGTGGCGCGCCGCGTGGAGCAATTGCACGAAGCGAATCCGATGCTGGGCCATCGCGGCTGCAGATTGTCTATTACCTATCCAGAAATTCTGGAAATGCAGGTACGAGCGATCATCGAGGCGGCCATAGAATGCCAGCGGGGCAGAGTTAAAGTGTTACCTGAGATTATGCATCCGTTGGTTCTGGACAAAAAAGAGTTGCAGATACTGGAGCAGGCCACGAGGAGGGTTGCGGACGAGTTGATCAAGAAGGCTGGCGTGAAGTTGCCCTATTTAGTGGGCACCATGATCGAGTTGCCGAGAGCTGCGTTGCTTGCTAATGAGATTGCCGAGGTCGCAGAGTTTTTCTCGTTTGGCACGAACGACTTGACGCAAACAACCATGGGGCTGTCGCGCGATGACGCCGGACGGTTCCTGCCCGACTATGTAGACGAGAAAAAAGCCGGGGTCTTCAGTGCCGATCCCTTTCAAACGCTGGATATCAAAGGCGTCGGAATGCTGATGCGCTGGGCTACGGAGCGTGGAAGAGAAACGCGGCCAAAGCTGAAAGTGGGCATTTGCGGCGAGCATGGTGGAGACTCGGAAAGCGTAAAGTTCTGTCACGCATTGGGAATGGATTATGTTAGCGCCTCGCCGTTCCGAGTGCCGATAGCCCGCCTGGCCGCGGCGCAAGCGGTAATCGAAGAAAACGCGCGTGGAAACAAAAAGGCCAAGAAGGCGGCGGGTTAGTGCGCGCCGATACTCAATTTTAGTCTTTCAGGTTATGAGATCGCGGCATCCATAGCTAAAGTATCGCTAGAGATGTCGGCGTGACGACATTTTCAAAAAATCAGAACGGGGAAGGCGCGCGATCGACTTTGTTACGCCGGCGTTTTTTCTGCCGCGATATTAAAGTGTGACGCGAGATTGCCGAGCCCGGGCAACTACGACAAAATCTCATAACAAAAGTGTTACTTGAAGTATTGGTGTGCGCATAATCGGCCGGCTGCTCGCGAAAATAATAAATTTGAAAATCCACAGGGCCTGCGAATTGACCTGTTAAATCCACAAACCAATAAATTTCCAGGCACCTCTAACAGCAGTGTTACGAATCAAATTCCCGGGAGACGTCGCGAGACGTCTTGAACTGGCCGGGTTGAGTTTAATTTACGAGAACGATCGTTGGGACCGCGTTGATTTCTCCTAGTGGGTGGCTTACAATTGAGGTCGGTTTGCGGGTGCCTAAAGTCCCCGTGCACTTCATGCAAACCCATGTGGGCCGTATGCGGCCCCTGGAACCCAGCAGCAAGTGTCGACGGTCATGCCCCCACCGTTACACTGCTTGGGCCGATAATCGCAATCCGCCAGCGGTTATATCCAGCCTCATCTGCACTTATGAATGCGTCTCAGGAGTTCCAGCGTGAAGCGTAGATTCAGTATTCTGATGCCGGTCTACAACCGGGAGAAGTACGTGGGGCAAGCCATTGACTCTGTGCTGGCGCAGACCTATAAAGATTATGAGGTTTTCGCCGTCGACGACGGGTCCACGGACTTGTCTGCGGCCGTTCTGGCGTCTTACGGAACGCGCATAAATCTTCTGCAACAATCCAACCAAGGACCAGAAGTGGCGCGCAACAAGGCTGCGGCGCTGGCTTGCGGGGAATACCTGGTATTTTTAGACAGCGACGACTATTTATTCCCGTTTGCACTGGAGACGATAGACAAAGTGATCTCAAGGTTTGGCTCGCCGACGCTGATCATGGGGAGTATGGAGCGTTTTGACGGTGCCGACGGACAGCTGCCCGCGGAGCCGGTGGATCGAACAATCCGGGTTATCAAATACGCGGATTATCTTTCAAAAACGCGGCCCGTGGGGACCATGGCCATTGTGGTAAGGAAGTCTGATTTCGACGCGGTCGGAGGGCTTCGCAACACTACGGCTCAAACCTGGCACTGCGATGACAACACTTTATTACTAAAGGTGGGCGCACGCGGGCAATGTATCTTGATCGAGAGTCCCTGTACTTCGGCATACCGGCAGCATGCTGAAAACAGTACCAAGAACGCCGAGGCATTTGCGAATGGGTTAATCAAGCTCGCGGATTCCGAACGCCAAGGAGCTTTTGGTGGGAAAGAAAGAAAAGCTGATCGCTACGCGTACATCGGTGGACGGGCAGCAGCATGGGCGTTTTACTACTGCTGGAAAGCTGGACACCGCAAACTGGCGCTTAAGCTGTTAGGCGAGACGGCCCCGATGGTGTCCATGGCGGTGTTACGGAGATTTTTGCGAACGTTTCACACCCCAGAGGCGCCGATCGTCCTGGAAGGTCACCGCGCCAAGTAGGGTAGAGACGGCTGGATTGCGAAAACAAAATTTCGGTTGACGGTTTTAGCTGAAGTCCTTTTTTATTCCTCCTATAGTTGCCCCTCGCGCATATCAAGTAGTGAATGAAAGTCGGCTGTTCGACATTTTCTCTTTGCTGCACATCTCAAGTATTACTTGAAGTTGGCTAAGTCGGTATTTTGAAGAAAAAGTAGAGCCCGATAAAGAAGAAGATCAAATCCGGAGACCATCCGGCCAAGATCGGCGGGAGTTGTCCAACGCCGCCCATGGCTTCCATCAGGCGGGCAATGCTCCAGTAGCCTATTCCTATGGCAACGCCGATGGCGACTCCGCCAATCGCGCCGCGGGAACCCACGAGGAAGGCGAACGGGATGGCGAGAAGCATGCTTACTGGAGCAATGAGGGGGTAGGCAATTTTAACGTGCCACTGCACGGTCAGACCGGCGACGTCGAAACCAGCGCGCCGCAGATCTTCGATGTAGCGGTTCAGCTCGGACCAATTCATCTGAAATGCCTGGCGAACTTCGCGATTGAAGTATTCCGGCGGCTCGGTCAACTCCGGGAAGGCCTGGACGCTAAACTGATCGAAGCGGGTGATAGAGCCGCCAGAGAAATCGCGCACCCAGCCTGATTCCAATAACCAGATTTTTTGCGATGCGGACCATTGCGCGCGGTTGGCGAAAATCCGGCGGCGAACATTGAAAGTGGCGGGATCGATTTCCAGAACGCTGAGACCACCAAAGAGATTTTGCGGCGGGCTGAAGAGATCGTAATTATAAATCTTGGAATTTTCACCAAAGATCCATCGTTGCGGATGAGTGTAGGTTTGCGGCGGGCGGCCTTTGATCTGGTTGCGCAAGGCGTCCTGACGCTGGTTGGCATAAGGAAGATAAGTTTCGTTGACGAGCAGCATAGCTGCGGCGAGCACGATGCCGGCAACCAGGAGCGGTATAACCAGGCGATGCAGACTGATGCCGCTGGCCTTGATGGCCACAATTTCGTTGTTCTTGCTCATGATGCCGAGAGTGACCAGCACGGAAACGAGCGCGCCAAGGGGCGCGAGGTTGTAGACGAGATATGGCGTCAGATAGCGGAAATAATTGATGACGATGAGAAAGGCGACGTGGTGACGCGCGATGTCGTCGAGCAACTCGAAGAAGGTAAAAGTTTCAAATAGAAAAACGAACACGGCCAGGGTGAGCGCGAAATAAACCGTGAAACGGCGAAGAATATAAATGTCCATCAGACGGGGAATGCTGCCGCCCGGAACCGATTGATTAGCAAAGCCATTCAGGCGCGTGAAACCGTTGAGGGGCTGACCGAGCTTGCGAAACGCGGCGGTACGCGAGTGCGCTTTACGGCGGAGAAAACGCAAGCGGGTTCGGACAAAGCCGGTGGGGTGCAGCCAGCGGCCCTCGCCACGGAATTGTTCCATGCGTGGCAGTAAGATGAGGCCTAACGCAACGAGAATAAGATTGGCGATCCAGATCCCCAGCGCGGGCGGGACGGTGCCTTGGCGGGCGAGGCCAGCGCCGGTAACAAACAGAAGGTAATATCCCGCGATCATGGCGACAGCGATCAAGGAGCCGGCGGCGCGGCCTCCGCGACGCGGTTGCGCGCCGACGGGTACAGCCACCAGCGCAAAAACGAGGCAAGCGAAGGGAAACGCCAGGCGGCGATGAAGTTCCACACGAGATTCCAGCCAGCCAGGGCCGTGATCTGCTATAAGACTGCGGAGAGAACGCTCAGGATTGCTGATCTGTCGTTGCGTGGTGGGAATGAGATTGTTAACTTCTATGGGCCAATCGCTCTGTCCAAAGGCGCTGACCGAATAGCGGTCCGGGCGGTCGCGATAAAATTCGTGGGTAGTGCCGCCTTGAAGATGTAACTCAAGCGTGCCGTGATTGGGATCGGGGATGACAATGGCGCGCTCCGCTAAAGTTAAACGCGAACCGCTCTCAGCACCAGTATCGGCTAAGAACACCCCATGCCAGAGAGTGCCGCTGGCGGCTACGTCTGAAATGTAAAGTATTAGTTGAGGAAATCGTTCGTCAAATACGCGTGGTTGCACCTGGAAAGAGATTTGCGAAGCGATTAAATTGGCTTCAATGGAACGAAAGGTTCGCAGAGCCAAAGGCGAAAGCCAGAGAGTCATGGTCAGGCTGACGACCAAGCCGGAGACAGCCAGCACGCCTACAGGAAGCAGGATACGGCGGCGGCCGATGCCGAGGGCGGTAAGCGCGATGATCTCGCTGTCGGCGGACATGCGGCCCAGCCCGAGAAGCACGCCGATGAGCACAGCCATGGGAATTGTAAAGGTGAAGACCGCTGGGAAGATGCAAAGGAACAGCTTGAGGATTTGAGAGCCGGAGCCAGTGTGGCGGACGAAAAGCTCCATGAGGCGGACCAACTGAGGGACGAAGAAGACAAAGGTGAAGACGATGAGTCCGAGGAAGGCGTGGCGAAAAATTTCTCGGACAATGTAACGGTCCAATATGCGCATGAGCGAACGGTGAGTGTAACACGCGCGAAGAATTGAGAAAGGAGCGGTGTAGAGGATGAATCGAGTGAATCTGGTGGTGTTGTGGCACATGCATCAGCCGCAATATCGCGACCCGGAAACCGGGAGGTATGTGCTGCCGTGGACGCGGCTGCATGCCACCAAGGATTATTTTGGAATGGTGAAGGTGCTAGAAGAATTTCCAGGATTTCACGCCACGTTTAACGTGGTGCCGGCGCTGGGGATGCAGCTCGAAGAATATGCGAGCGGCAAATTCAAGGAGCCGTGGTTTTCGCTGGCGCTTAAAAATGCCGACAAGCTGAGTAGGGAAGACAAGACCGAGATTCTGGCGCGGGCGTTTCAGGTAAACCACGAGCGGTTGATGTCGCGATGGAAACGCTTTGTGGAGTTGTATGAATGGTCGCGTCCTGCGGACGGCGCGCAGGCGCTGGTGACCTTTACGGCGCGGGATTGGCGGGACTTGCAAGTGTTGTCGCAACTGGCGTGGATGGAAGAGTCATGGCTTGAGAAAGATGAAGTGGTGAGCAGGCTGGCGTCGAAGGGAAGAGATTTTTTAGAGAGCGATAAAGAAGCGCTTGCGGCTAAAGAAATTGAACTGATTGGATTGGTGCTGCCTGCGCACCGGGAGGCGGCGCAGCGTGGGCAGATCGAGCTAAGCACCACGCCGTTTTATCATCCGATTCTGCCGCTGATTTGCGATTCGGATATTGCGCGGGTGGCGAATCCGTCCACGCCGCTGCCGCGTCGAGCGTACCGGCATCCAGACGATGCGCGTGAACAATTGCGGCGCGCGCGCGAATATCACGAACGCGTTTTTGGAATGAAGCCTGCCGGGTTATGGCCGTCGGAAGGATCGGTATCGGATCAAGCGCTGGCGATTGCTTCCGAAGAAGGATTTAAATGGTTTGGCACCGATGAAGGAGTGCTGGGGCGCACGTTGAATGTCGGATTTTTTCGCGATGCGACGGGAATTCCTGCGAACGCGGAACGTTTGTGTAAGCCCTGGCGAGTGCAAACGCCGAGCGGCGGCATCACGGGATTATTTCGCGATCACCATTTGTCGGACTTGATCGGATTTGTATATAGCCGGATGGATTCAAAGGCTGCGGCTGCCGATCTGCATGGGCGGTTGCGATTTCTGGGCGAACAAGTGAAAAGCGCGCAGCCGCTGACCATTTCTATTTTCCTGGATGGAGAAAATGCCTGGGAATATTATCCGGGCAATGGCCGCGAATTTTTAAGGGAGTTTTACCGGCGGGTGGCTAGCGATCAGGATTTCCGCGCGTTGACAGCCTCGGAAGCGATTGCGGCGGCGGGCGACGTGCCCGTGACAGCAGGAATTTTTCCGGCTTCGTGGATTAATGCGAATTTTGATGTGTGGATCGGTGACAGCGAAGACGTTACCGCTTGGGAATTGTTGTGGGACGCGCGGGAGGCTTACACGAAGGCGGTGGAATCAGAGAAAGCGGGGCGAGCCGATGCTCCCAGCGCCACAGCGTTAAGCAGTGCGTACGAATCGCTGCTTGCGGCGGAAGGCAGCGACTGGTGTTGGTGGTTCGGGCCGGAGCACAGCACCGCGAACGACGCGGAGTTCGACGCGCTGTATCGCAAGCATTTGACGGGAGTCTATCTGGCGCTCGGGCGCGTGCCGCCGGCGGAGTTGGCCAAGCCCATCAAGCGCAAACCGGAGCATGCGCTGGAGCTGGCGCCCACCGGATTTGTAAATGTGCGCGTGGATGGACGCGACAGTTCGTATTTCGAGTGGCTCGGCGCGGGCTTGTATTCTCCGGAGCGGCGCGGCGGCTCGATGCACGGGCGGATTTTTTATTTGCATGAATTGCGTTATGGATTTGAGGAAGAACGGTTCTGCGTGCGGGTGGATCTTTTTCCCGAGGTGCTAGCGGATCTGGAAGATTCGGAATTTCGCATCAACATCGTCGGTGCGGAAGAATTGACGGTGGTGGCGAAGATCGAGCGCGGACACTTGAGCGAGTTCGCGGTGGAACGAAAAAATCTTTGTTTGCTGAATCCGAAAGATATTGTAGAAGTGGCGTTCGATCGAATTCTGGAAGTGGCGATACGGCGGGAAGCGCTGGACATCGCGGGGAAGAAGAGCTTGCAGCTGGGAGTTGCGCTGTGGCACTGCGGGTTGCCTCTCGATGTGTTGCCCGCGTCGGGATTCTTGGACGTGAGTTTCGGCGAAGAGCACGCGGCCTGGGATGTGGAGGAGAAAGTGGGGGGAGTTGAGGGCGCTATTGAATTGAGGTGAGCGAGGCTTTGGGCAGTTTCGATGAGGCGTGGAACGCAGTCAACCAAAGGCGTGAGGGCGAAGCGGTATCTTCGCGATTGCGTCCGCTGCTCCAGTCTGTCTATTCGGAGGCCATTTGTACGCCCCTCCGGCTCAGTACTTTAAAACACTCGTTGGAGAACCTGCTAAATTTTTTGATGCTTGAAGGGCGCACAAATGCCAATTATTGGGCCGTCGATTTGTTCATCGGCATCGGCGAAGGTTGGGAGAAGGATTGGGCAGACCAAGGTCTACCAGAAGATTTTCACGATGTCTTTGTAAGGATGGGTGAATCCCTGCACGACACGATTAAGAACCCCGAAATAGCAAGAGACCATGACTGCCTCCCAGAACAACTGCTGGAGCGTGCCGCCAAGTTAAACACTTGATTTACGGTTAACGCGTGTTTTTTATGTCGCCAGATTTTTTTTACTCATCCGCTAGTCGTGAATTTGTGATGCTTTAGAAATGTCCTTGCGTCGTCTTCGTTAAAAAATACCAAACGGACATGTTCCACCGGCGACTCGGCGGAGAGGACGGACTCGATTGCTTCAGATACTACCGGGGCGGCGCGTTCCGGGGGATAGCCATAAGCGCCGGTGGAAATAGCAGGAAATGCGATAGAACGAAGGCCGTGTTCGGCTGCCAGGGCGAGGGAGTTTCTGTAGCAGGCCGCGAGTTTTGCTGCGTCAGGTTCCTTTCCTATTGCTGCAATCGGGCCGACGGTGTGAATGACGTGGCGTGCTGGAAGTTGGCCTCCGGTTGTTAGAACAGCCTCGCTGGTGGGTAACCCCGTTGGAAACCGTGCGCGGCGTAGTTCGCGACATGCTTCGAGAATTTTTGGGCCGCCTTTCGCGTGAATCGCGCCGTCGACACCGCCTCCGCCTAGCAGAGTGCTATTTGCGGCGTTCACGATTGCGTCCACGTTTTGCATGGTGATATCGCCTACGACGATTTGAACTTTTCCATTTAGGAAGCTGGCTAAAATTTTTGACTGGCCCATGACTGGACGCCCCCACTCAGGGAATCTATATCATTAAGAAACACAACTCTCGTAGTCAACGCGTATTAAATGCGCGTATTGGGTTAATTTCCGGTAATGCATGGCTTGTTGGGGTGGCGGTTCGAGCAAGTCTGACCCTTAGAGGTCAGCTATGACCGGGTCGATGTGCCTGCCACAATCAGGTGCGGCAATGACTGAGCAAGGGACCTTAGCTATGAAGAGTCGTTACATCTCACTCGCTTTGTCGGCTTTATGCTTTTTTCTAGTCGCGGCCTGCAATAAGCCCGCCAATTTTACGGGCTTTTGGAAGACGAATGGTACGGACGCGTTCGGAGTTCAAATCAAAAAGCAGACCGGGAACCTTTTCTCGGTGTCCTTCTGCGGGCTGTGGGTGTTTCGCACCGGGAGAGTGGATGCCGAATACCCCAATAGTCACGGATCCGAAGTACCGGATACTTAACGCAACAACACTAGAGATTCAAAACGGAGAAGGTTGGCACCGATTCACAAAATGTACGACAGATACCAATCCGCCGCTGGACTATGCAACGATGCCCGCGGCGAGTCACGACCCGGAAGGCAGCATAGCGCCTCATTCTGAACCGACTCCGGAAACCACTAGCATTCAATCTCAGGAAGACCAGCATCGTCCCGCTTGCACGAATGAGTCATGCAAACAAATCGAGACCTTTCTAAAGAAACACTATTGCGGGGGCTCCCCAGCCGGGAACGGTCCTGACGAAAGTTGCGACCTTCGGGACCGAGCAAAACGCAGTTCAGGCGTCGCGGTCATTGCGGACTACGACTGCGAGTGGAATGAGACTACGAACGCTGCAGACTGCAAACAACAAGGTCAGATAACACCACAACTTCGTACAATTCTATTTCGCGAATTGCAGCAATTGGGATTGCCAGCCCAGGACCCAGGAAACACTTACTTTACGGTATGGCAATCAGATCGCGTTCGCTGGTCCGTAGCTCAGACTGACTACTCGTACCGCATCGGGGATGAAATAGAGCTTTGCGAAGTCATCGCCCTCGTCGACCAAAACTCAAATGTGATTGTTCTCCGAAAACTGCCGTTCACGAAAACTGATGTCGACGTGCCAAAAACCACGGAATGGAGCCTCGTAGACTTGGCAGACACCCGGGATCGAGGTCACCCTGATATCGTTCTGGTAGGTCATGCTTACGAGGACCATTGGCTCGAAGTGATCAGTGTCGAAAATGGTGTTGCTAAAACGATGTTTTCTGGTTTTGGGTATTACTTGTAGCGGGCATCAATGATCAGTAATTGAACGCGAGACGCTATCTATAAGTACGATTGGCCTTCTTGTTCGCTTTCTGTTGGGCCTTCGCGGATTTCTTCATTGCTTTCCGCTGCTTCTTGGCGGTCTTCTTATTTATCTTTTCCTGCTTTTTGGCCGCCTTCCGGGACCGGCGCTCACCTTCTGCGACACTGATGCGTTGAGCTTTGACCGGTATCGCCCATGGAGCACTCAAGGCGACCAGCAATGTGAAGGCGGCAATACGTTTCATCTAGAATTTCCTTCTGAACTCCAAACTCCGAAAGTCCAGTGTATATCGATCTCGCCCGGCCGTAACGTCGTGAAACGACTTCATCGAGAGCACTCCCGCGGCATAACTTATAGCCCCGGGAAGTCGTTGTCGGAAACAGGCACTCCCCCAAAGGCGATTAAATATTAAAAGAGTTTGACGGCTAGGTCGGTGGGGTTGTCGCCGACGGGGATCATGGTGACTAGGTAGTTGGTGCGGACGCGGATGATGGAGATGTCGCCGGAGTCGCGGTTGACGGCGAGGAGAAGATTTTCCTGGGGATCGAAGCGCAGCGCTGAGGGGGATTGGCCAGCGGGGACGGGGAAGCCTTTGCCGGGGTCGCGGTCGAGGCGGCGGTCCACGATGTCGACGGGAATGATGCGGTTGGCGGCGGTGTCGCTCACGTACATCAGGCTGGCGTCGGCGCTGAGAACGGCGCGTGTGGGCGCGGAGCCGAGCACCATGTAATCGCCGACTTCGTGCGTCGCGGTGTTGATGACCTGCAGGCCGTGAGCTTCGGGCGAGATGAGGTAGAGTTCGCCGCCGTCGGGCTTGAGGAGCATTTGCGTGGGGCGTCCGGCGAGTTCGAGATGAGTGAGAAGAACGCCGCGGCGCAGATCGATGACCGAGATGCGGGCTTCGCTGGTGCTGCGTACGAAGGCGATGGAGCTGTCGGCCATGATGGCGATGTCTTCGGGGCGCGCGACGACCGGGATGGTACCGCGTTGCGCGAGAGTCGCGGCGTCGTGAAGAGAGACGGTGGCGTCACCGCGATTGGCGACGACGATCATCTTGCCGTCGGGCGTGCTGCGCGCCAAAACTGGTTCGCGACCGGTTTTAGCAGTGCCGAGGATGGCGCGCGTGCGGCAGTCGATTGCGACCAGTGTGTTGTTGCCAGAGGAGGTGACGTATGCTCTCGCGCCGTCGGGGGAAAAGTCGAGCGCGTAGGGTAGCGAGCCCACCCGGATTTTTGCGGTGAGTCGATTGGTGCGAGTGTCTAGAACCCAGACGAAACCTTCCGCGGTGCTGACCCCCCAGATTTCTGGGCGCGTGGGATGTTCACGGACGCCAGATAATTTTTGGCCGATGGGTATGTGGGCAACGGCGTGGAGGTTGACGAGGTCCACTATCGTGAGGCCGCCGTCACTCGTGGTGACGTAGGCGTTGAGGCGGAGGCCGGGTCGAAGGAAGGATGGGCGGTGCTCGAAGAGGAGGAGGATGAGGGCGGCCGCGAAGAGGATTCCCAGGAGCGAGAGGACGCGGTAGTTGCGGGGGCGGGTCATTGATTGTTGTGCGGGAGAAGGGCAGCGCGCCGACTGCTGATCATCAGTTGACTTCGCGGTGGAGGACGGCGGCGATTTGGCGGACTTCGCTGACGAGTTCGGCTAGCTCGCTCGGGAGTATTGATTGCATACCATCCGAGAGGGCTTGGTCGGGGGCGTGATGGGCTTCAATGAGCAGGCCGTCGGCGCCCACGGCTACGGCGGCGCGGGAGAGGGGCAAAACTTTGTGGCGTTTGCCGGTGCCGTGGCTGGGGTCGACTAGGATGGGCAAGTGGCTGCGCTTTTTTACGGCAGGAATTATCGTGAGATCCAGTGTGTTGCGGGAATGGTCGGCGAAGGTGCGCACGCCGCGTTCGCAGAGCATGAGGTTGTAGTTGCCTTCGCTGAGGACATATTCGGCGGCCATCAGGAATTCGTCCAGCGTGGCGGACATGCCGCGCTTGAGGAGAATTGGTTTTTTGGCGCGGCCAGCGCGCTTGAGCAAAGAGAAATTCTGCATGTTGCGCGCGCCGATCTGGATCACGTCGGCGTATTCTTCGACGAGGTCGAGGCTTTCGTTGTCGATGGCTTCGGTGATGATGCCGAGTCCGTAGTGCTTGCGAACTCGCGCGAGGATTTTGAGGCCGTCTTCGCCAAGGCCCTGAAAACTGTACGGGGAAGTACGCGGTTTGTAGGCGCCGCCACGAAAAAGTTTTACGCCGGCTTTCTTGACACCTTCGGCGGTGGCGAAGCATTGCTCTTCGGTTTCCACCGCGCAAGGGCCGCCGACGAGACCTACGTGTTTGCCGCCGAAAAGAACGTCGCCGCCCGGGGTGGGAATGCGCAGGATGGTGTCTTCTTCTTTGACGTCGCGACTGACGAGTTTGTAGGGCTTGCTGACGGGAATGCATTCGATCACGCCGGGGAGGGATTCGAGGACGCCCAGATCGAGCGCGCCTTTATTGCCGGTGATGCCGATGGCGGTGCGGAGGGCGCCGGGGATAGGATGCGCTTTAAGGCCGAGGCTCTCGATGCGTTCGCAAACGGCGCGAATCTGCGGCTCGGTGGCGTGAGACTGCATTACGACTAACATGGCTGCTCCGGGCTAGGATGAGGAATAGTGCAGTTTACCTGTTGGGGCGCGGAGGGGGCAAATGAGAGGGGTAAAGGAATTGATAGATTTCTGTTAAATATTTGGCGGGGTTTGAATACTCTCAGAGGGGGGTGCTTCGCGGAAGATGCTTGATGTTCCCATGCTTGATGTTCCCACGTTACAAGACCAACGCTCCAAAAACCCGAGGGATGGGGCACCCGGCCGCAAAAGAGTGCTGCACCGAGTTGGCAATAGCCGTTAGCTAGGTGGCATGGAGTGACATGTTGTCGAAATAAATTCTTGACACTAGTTAATCCCGAGCGTATCAGTTACTTACTCAGCAACCACGCATTACCAACCTAGTGCAGTGTGACTGAGCCGGCCCTCGGCTCCTATACCCCGTTTCACAGCGCCTCGAAACACTGCTTCGAAAGGAGAGAAAACAATGAACCGAGTTTTTGTTCCGCCTTGGAAAGGACTTCTACAAAGAAAAACGGATGAGCACTTTCGCCGTTTTCACTCCGGTACCGGGAACTTCACGCGTCGAGGATTCTTGAGTTCGGCTGCCGCTGCGGCAGGGTTGGCGGTCACTTCGGAGTTCGCGCTACCCCCGTCGGTCATGGCAGACAAGAAGACCGCAGAACCCAAGCCCATTCCCGGCGGCGCCACGGCGTTCGGCTTCCTGGTGCATCACAATCCGTTGCCGGCTGTGCCAACACCACTATCGCAGATCGGTGATCCGTCGGAAATCGGTGATTTCAACGGTTTCGTCATTGACACGCAGATCCGCGGGCTTGGCACGGGCACTGGACTGAGCGCGCCAGTGTCGTTTCGCGCTGATATGGGAGCGATGCAGGGCGAATATATCGGGGAAGATGGAGGACACCATCATGGTTCTTTCGTCTTCATTTGACTCGACATCTACGCCTCCGGTACGGTAGGCGTTGCCAACCCTCTGATCCAAACCCATGACTACAGCCCGGGGATCGCCGCCAACGGTCTCTTCTGGGTGATTCCCACCGCTCGCGATTCCATGAAAATTGACTTAGACAACGGCGTAGCCTCTCTGCGACTGGTTGACGTTGCGGTGACGGACGCGCACGACCTGCTGAACAACCTCACCAACGGCCAGGGGTTCCCCAGCCTGGGCGTTCCACCTGTCGCTCCGATACCTGCTACGGTGTCGTTTGACATCGAGTGGAGCGGGATAACCGATACTGCGAAAGTGGTCAACGTCATGCAGAACTTCCGGGGTCAGTTTGTAAAGACGGGAGCAACGATTGACTGGTCGGCTCAGTCGGCCGGCTTTGCATTTCAATCAGAAGTCCCCAATCCTGCCCGTAACCTTTACTCGATAATTGCTCACGAACAGAATGGTGTCTTCTTCCACTTGGAAGCGGGGGAGTAGCTATTTATTCGCGGTGATTGCAAGAAACGGCCTCTCGAGAGAGAGGCCGTTTGCTATTAGGGGTGTCGGGGTTTGGAGCTGTTTGCGTCGAAGAGCCAGCGGGTGAGGCCTTTAGGAAGAAATCCGAGTCGAGCAGTGTACCCGAGAAATGTGGTAGCGCGGAAGACAAGGCCAACAACCAACGCGAGGAGGCAGCCTGAGCAAGTGATGATGACGGGGAGCGAAGGTGAGCTAATCATGTGCCCTCCAGAGCTTGATGCTACTCCGCGTGACAGTAAGTCTCAACGGGTACGGACATGTCGAGGGTGGCACAACAGCACAAGCCGGGCAAAGCCGCTAGAGTCCCAATGAGAGGAGTGCTTCGCGGAAAATGCTTGATGTTCCCACGTTACAAGACCCACCCTCCAAAAACCCGAGGGATGGGGCACCCCGGCACCCCGGCCGTCAACCTTCATTGCAGCGGCGGAAACGCGAATCTGAAGTTCAGTTGCCACGTCTTTAGACGGCATCCATGATTGGAGCCGAGCGATTATTATGGCAGGGCGTCATTTTTGGCGTGGTTTGCACCCTTATTCTGACGGCGCTGCTGTTGGGCACTGTCGGCAAAGGCTCGACTGCCGCGTTCTGGTTGCTCTTACCTGCGGTGTGGCTCACGAATACAATCATAGGTACAGTCATTGCGACATCTGATAGCGGACCGGGAAATTTCATCTTAATGGTTCTCGCCAGTTCCTTTCTTAATACATTCATGTACGGCGTTGTCTTCTTTGCCCTCTCTAAAGCTGTGTCCGCAGGGCGAGATGGCTAAACGCATAGTCCTAGGAATATTAGGTGCAATCGCGGCATTCGGGAGCGCCTGCCGCTGGGGTACGCATTCGAGATATTTAAGGACTTTTAAGAATCCCGACATCTCCCTCTGGCCCAATGTTCTTGGGGAATTCCTCATGTGCTCAATTGCGCTTCCTGGGTTGTGGATCGGAATACGCTTTCTTCGATTTGCATGGTCCGGCCGAACTAAGGAAAGTAATAGTTTGGCGAGACCGATACTGCTCGGAATCGGCTCTTTCTTTCCGGCGTTCATATTCTCACTCCCAATCGCCATGCTATGGGTAACCATAGCTGGCCTCGTGATGATGGAAAAGTCGACCTCGTATTCGAGACGAGCGGCTGCATTGGCGTGGCAGCCGTGATCATCTGCACGATTGTGCTGCTCAGGAAACGTGCCCTCTCGCACATGTCTTGACGAAGAATTGTGATGCGACGACCCCTTACTCTGGGTGAATTGGTGGAATTGGCGCGTGTGTTATAATTGATGGTTTATGAGTGAGCGAAATTTTACATTGAGCATTGCAGCACAACCCCTGATCCGGCTTACCGAGTTTGATCCCGAAGATGAGTACCGGCCGGAGCCTGAGCCGGAGGCGTTGCCGCCGGCGTGGCTAGACGGCAGCACGCGCATTGGGATTCATACTTCTATTGCGGGCGGGCACCGGAACGCGCTGGAAACGGCGCGCAAGCTGGGGTGCAACGCGCTGCAGATATTTTCTGCTAATCCCAGGCAGTGGCAGGGCGGGTCGGCGCGCATCCCGGAAGTGGATGCGGCGGCGTTTCGCGCTCGGCGAGCCGAATTGGGGCTTGGGCCGCTGGTCATTCACGCCAATTATTTGATTAATCTGGCGTCGCCGCAACCTATGTTGCGGGTGCGGTCGATACAAGCGTTTCACGACGAAATTGTGCGCGGGATGTCGCTGGGGGCGGATTTTCTGGTGGTGCATCCCGGGACGCGCGGGGAAGCGACTTGCGCGCAAGCGGTATCGACAGTGATTGAGTCGATTAAGCAGGCTTCCAAGCGGGCTTCGCTGGGCGGGATGCGGATACTGGTGGAGAATACCGCGGGGATGGGGACTTGTTTGAGTTCGCGCCTGGAAGAAATAGCGGAGATTTTGGCAGGGCTGAATGGGTTTCCGGTGGAGGTGTGCCTGGATACCGCGCATCTTTTTGCTTCGGGTTATGACATTCGGACGGAAGAGGGATTGGCTGCGACGATTGGGCAGATCGAGAACACTATTGGGTTGGAACGCGTGCCGGTGATGCATATTAATGACTCGAAGATTCCACTGGGCGGGCGCGTGGATCGGCATGAGCACATTGGAAAGGGCAAAATTGGTGCGGAGGCGTTTCGCAGGATTTTGCAGCATCCTAGATTGAGTGCTACGCCGCCGGAGGGGCTGGCGGGGCGGGTGTTTATTGCGGAGACGCCGATTGATGATCCGGGAGATGACCGGAAGAATGTGGCGGCTTTGTGGGCTTTGGCGGGGTTGAAGGATATTGCGCCGGTGGCTGAGAAGGGCTTCTCGATGTTGACGGCGGCGTTGAAGAAGAAGATGGATGTGCAGCGGGCGGTGGAGAAGCGGAATGCGGCGGTGGCGGCGCGGCGGGGGGCGGAGGAGGGTCGGCGAAAAAGCGAAGAAAGATCCCTCCACTTCGCAGGCCGGCTGCTTCGCAGGAGCGAAGCAGAAAAGCAAATGCGCCGGCCTGCTTCGGTCGGGATGACCGGTCTGGGCGGTGGCACTAAGGGTGCCAAGGTCGCGGCGATTGCGACAAACTCCACAAAAGGGGCGGCGACGACAAAGCACGGGGCGAAGGCGAAGAAGGGGAAAAAAGTGAGTGGGGCGAGCGGGAAACGAAAAAGGGGATAGTTGGGCAAAGGGGATAGTTGAGAGTGGCGGAATACAACCCACAAGCGATCGAGGCAAAATGGCAAAAACGTTGGGCAGATGCGCGGGTCTTCGAGACGGAGGCAGATCCTTCAAAGCCGAAATACTACGTACTGGAAATGCTGCCGTATCCATCGGGCACGATGCACATGGGACACATGCGCAACTACACAATTGGCGATGTAGTAGCGCGGGTGAAGCGCATGCGTGGATTCAACGTGCTGCATCCGATGGGCTGGGACGCTTTTGGCCTGCCTGCTGAAAACGCGGCAATAAAAAATAAAACCCATCCTAGAGTCTGGACCAACAACAACATTGCGGAATTTCAGCGGGTGCTACGGCGCTTTGGGTTCAGCTTTGACTGGCGGCGCGAAATTTCGACGTGCGAGCCGGAATATTATCGGTGGAACCAGTGGTTTTTTCTGCGCATGCTGGAGCGTGGGCTGGCGTACAAGAAAAAGAGCCGCGTGAACTGGTGCCCCAAGTGCTGCACGGTTTTGGCCAACGAGCAGGTGGTGAACGGGTATTGCTGGCGGCATGAAGATACGCTGGTGGAAACGCGCGAGATCGAGCAGTGGTTTTTGAAAACTACCGCGTACGCGGAGCAGTTGCTGGACGATTTGAAATTGCTGGAAGGTGGGTGGCCGGAGCGGGTCGTCACCATGCAGCGGAATTGGATTGGGAAGTCAACCGGGGCGAAGGTGCGGTTCGCGGTGGCGCATGGGTCCGGGTCCAGGGAGGGAAAACCCCCACACGCAGAAGCGGCGTGTGGGGCACCCAACAGCGGGAAAGCCGGAGCTGGCGAAACGATTGAAGTTTTTACTACGCGCATTGACACAATTTATGGCGCTAGCGCGCTGATTCTGGCGCCGCGACATCCACTGGTCGCGAAATTATTGGCGGGCTCCAGCGAAGAAGCGACAGCGAGCGCGAAGTTGGCGGAGATGCAGCAGAGTACCGTGAAGGCAGAAGAGCTGGAGACCGCGGACAAAGTTGGCTTTTTTACTGGGCGATACGCGGTGAATCCATTTAATGGGGCGGAGATTCCGGTGTGGGTGGGGAACTTTGTGCTGATGGAGTACGGAACTGGTGCGGTGATGTGCGTGCCGGCGCATGATGAACGCGATTTTGAGTTTGCGACAAAGTATGGGCTGGCGATTCCGATTGTGGTGCAGCCGCGTGATGGGGAAGCGCTGAGCAACGATGGGTTGAAGGAAGCGTTTACCGAATACGGTAAGAGCGTGAATTCGGGGCCGTACAGCGGGCTGACAACCGAAGAAGCTCTGGCGCGGATGTCGGCGGAAGCGGAAGCCAAGGGATTTGGGAAACGCGAGACTGTGTTTCGATTGAAGGACTGGGGAATTTCGCGGCAGAGGTATTGGGGCACGCCGATCCCGGTGATTTATTGCCCGAAAGATGGAATGGTGGCGGTGCCGGACGCGGATTTGCCGGTGTTGCTGCCTGAGAATGTGAAACTGACAGGTGAAGGGGAGTCGCCGCTCGCGGCCACGCCCGAATTTGTAAATGTGAAATGCCCGAAGTGCGGCGGCGATGCGCGGCGGGAAACCGACACGATGGATACGTTCGTTGATTCGTCGTGGTATTTCTATCGCTACTGCGATCCGCACAATGACAAAGCGCCGTTTGATAAAGCCAAGGTGGCGTACTGGTTTACGATTGACCAGTATATCGGCGGGATTACGCACGCGATTTTGCACCTGCTGTACTCGCGATTCTGGTGCAAGGTGATGCGCGACCTGGGATTGGTCAATCACAGCGAACCAATTGCTCGCCTGTTCACGCAAGGCATGGTGCAAAAGGGCGGCGTGGCCATGTCCAAGTCGAAAGGCAATGTGGTGGGCGCTGAGGAGATGGCGGATAAATATGGCGCCGATACCGGGCGGCTGTATACGTTGTTCGCGGCGCCGCCGGAAAAAGATCTGGAGTGGAGCGAAGAAAGTATTGAAGGATCGTGGCGATTTCTGAATCGCGTATACCGTTTGGTGGAACGGCATGCGGAGACGGTGCGCTCAGTGAAGGACGCGAGCAGCACTGCGGGCGCAAAAACAATTACGCCAAATTCCGCTAAAGAAAAACGATTACTGCGCAAGACACATCAGGCTCTGAGGCGTGTAACGCAGGATTTTGAGACGCGCTGGCACTTCAATTCGGCGATTGCGTTGATCATGGATTTGACGAATGAGATTTACGCCATGGAGCCGCTGGACGTAGGCGTGCGACCGGAAGTTCAGCGCGAAGTGCTGGAATTATTGACGCTGATGCTGGCGCCGATGACGCCGCATATCGCGGCCGAACTGTGGGAAATGCTAGACCACGAAGAGGGTCAATGGATCACAGCGTGGCCGGCGTTTGATGCGGAACTGGCGCGCGAGACGGAAGTGGAGATAGTGGTACAGGTGAATGGACGGGTGCGCGGAAAATTGAAAGTTGCGGCCGGAACGCCGGAAGAGCAGGTCATTCCACTGGCGCAAGCCGAACCAAGCGTGGCGCAGCATCTCGACGGAAAGCGCGTGGTAAAGCACATCTTTGTGGCGGACAAACTCGTAAACCTGGTGGTGGCGTAATGGCGAGCACAGCGAAACCAGTGCAGGACCAAGTTGGCAGGATGGAAGCGGAACTTGGTGGCGTAGTGGTGCTGGATTTTGGCGGGCAGTACACGCAACTGATCGCGCGGCGAATCCGCGAGCAGCAAGTGTTTTCGTCGATTCTGCTGTGTACCACGTCGATGGAAGAATTGATGAAGCTGGAGCCGGTCGGGGTAGTGCTGTCGGGCGGGCCAAGCTCGGTATACGACCCGGAAGCTCCCAAGTGCGATCCGAAATTGTTGGCGCTGGGCGTACCGGTGCTGGGGATTTGCTATGGCATGCAGTGGATTACGCACACGCTGGGCGGCAAGGTGGAACCCGCGGAACGGCGAGAGTACGGGCGAGCGCAGTTGAATATCGAGAGCGGCGACGGTGCATCGGATTTGTTTACCGGCGTGGCGCCGTCATTGCGAGTGTGGAACAGCCACGGCGACCACGTGATGATGTTGCCGACGGGATTTCGCACTGTGGGGCGGACGGCCAATGCGGTGGCTGCGGTGGAAGACCGGGCGCGAAAGATTTATGCGGTGGAGTTTCATCCGGAAGTAAATCACACCGAACAAGGCACAGAGATACTGCGAAATTTTCTGTTCCGGGTGTGCAAGGCGGAGAAGAAGTGGAGCGGCGCCGCGTTTATCGAAGAGACGGTGGAGGCCATTCGCAAGAAAGCGGGCCCAACCAGCAGGGTGATCTGCGCGTTGAGCGGCGGCGTGGACTCGACGGTGGCGGCGACGCTGGTGCATCGCGCGATTGGCGACCGCCTGACGAACATTTTTGTTAACACTGGAATGCTGCGGAAGAACGAGTTCGTGGAGACGCTGGAGATGTTGCGGGAGCGGTTGGGACTGCGGGTGATCGGGATCGATGCTTCGGACAGATTTTTGGCGCGGCTTGAGGGTGTTAGCGATCCGGAGATCAAACGCAAGCGGATTGGCGCGGAATTTATCGCGGTGTTTGCGGAGGAGGCGCAGCGGCTGCAACGCGAAGAGGCCCACGGGGAGATTGGTTTTCTGGTGCAGGGTACGCTTTACCCTGACGTGATTGAGTCGATTTCGGTGCGCGGACCTTCGCAGACGATCAAGACGCACCACAATGTGGGCGGTCTGCCGGCAAATATGCCGTTTGCCTTGATTGAGCCGTTGCGGGACCTGTTCAAGGACGAGGTGCGGCGGATTGGCAGGGAGCTGGGTTTGCCGGAAGAAATTTTAGTGAAACATCCGTTTCCGGGCCCTGGATTAGCAGTTCGGTTACTAGGAGCGGTAACTCGCTCCCATTTAACGACTCTTCAGGAAGCGGACGCTGTGGTGGTAGAAGAGATCCGGCGAGCGGGATTGTACGAAAGAGTGTGGCAGGCGTTTGCGGTGTTGCTGCCGGTACGCAGCGTTGGAGTGATGGGCGACGGACGTACGTACGGGCTGACGGTGGCGGTGCGGGTGGTGCAAAGCGACGACGCGATGACCGCGGATTGGGTGAGATTGCCGGGAGATGTACTGGAACGAATTTCGACTCGCATCGTGAATGAGGTTCCGGGGGTGACGCGGGTAGTGTATGACATCAGCTCGAAGCCGCCCAGTACGATTGAGTGGGAATAGATTACGGCGACACAAGGTTTCATAAAACCGCGCGACGGGAATGGAATCAAATTAAGTTGGGTATGACTAGCGCGAAGCTTGAAATGATCAGAAAAAATGGCAGGAATGCATCGACCGCGCAGCCGGGGCGACTGCGCGGCCCTGTAGCATCAGATAATTCTAACCGGTTAGCTAAGAGTTAATAAAAAAGCTAACCGCAGTAGACTACCTGTTGGCCATTTTCTGAGCCATATACAGAATCAGCTTGCGGTCTTCATCTTCGACTTTGCTGAGAAGACGGCGCAGCTTATTGAGGAAACGAGCTTCTTTCCCAACGCTGCCCCAGGCGATATCGTCGGACGATTTGCGCTTGGGTAGATTGGGAAGCTGAGGTGGCTCTTCACCGTCGTAGAAGAGTTGATAGAGTGGGCACTCGAGGGCACGAGCCAGTTTCTCGAGCGTTTCGATGGCCGGAACAGTATGGCCATTTTCCACGCGGGAGATATAACAACGAAGTAAACCGGTTCGCTTTTCGATGTCGCCCTGGGAGAGTTTCTTTTCCTCACGCATTACACGGAGGCGGTCGCCTATAATCATGTGGGCATTATTCCATCTGGTATGTTATTAGGCAAGTAGAAAGTTGCTACTAGGGGAAGTGAAACATTTGATGCGTTTGCTAGCGAACGTGACAGCTTGTGTGACGGAAACCTCCACAGCGTGTAGCGTAACCAAATCAGCATGGCACACGTCCCAAAACTAGCCCCGCTTGAGCCCAGCCCCAAGCGCTCCCCGAAGGCGGCGGATCCGGGGAGTACCGGGGCGGCGGCGCAGGCCAAGGGCACGTACGATCGCGAGCTAGTACGGCGTGCGCAAGCGAACGATAAGGAAGCTTACGAAGAGCTGATCAAGCGGCACCAGCAGCGGGTGTTCGCGGTAGCCGCGGGCATCCTGCGGCGCCATGAAGATATTGAAGATATCGCGCAGCAAGTCTTCATAAAGGCTTACTTTTCGTTGAAGCGGTTTGATGGCCGGGCGGCATTTAGTACGTGGCTGTACCGCATCACATTGAATGAGTGCTGGGACCTGTTGCGCAAGAAGAAGGTGCGGCCGCTGCTCTATGAGTCGGACCTGAGCGAAGAGCAGGCGCAGTGGGTAGCGGATTCGGAGTCCGATGGCGCGGGGCCGGACATCCGGCAGAGATTGGAAAATGAACAAAGGGTCGAACAGCTTTTGGAAGGCTTGGAGGAACGGGACAAGCTGATGCTGATTCTGAAAGAGGTGGAGGGTTTCTCCATCGAAGAAATTGCCGAAGTGCTGGATTTGAATGCGAACACTGTGAAGGTACGACTGTTTCGAGCGCGTGGGCGGGTAGTCAGGCAGGCGGCGGAGCGGGATAAAAAGGCGACGGGTGATACCAGCGCGAAGAAGTAGATGGCAGGCGATTGGAACGAGAAGCAAGGAGATACAAATATGTGGGACAAATTCAGGAAAGAGAATCGGCTTTGCGAGCAATATCGCGAGGCGCTGGAGGATTTGCCGCCGGATGTTGAGCAGAGTATGGCTTCCTCGTCGTTAAGTAACAGCTTGCCCGCTGAAGTGCTGGAGTATGCGCGAGAGTGCAATGCATGCGAAGAGGCGGCGGAGATATTTTGGGCTTCCCGAGAATTATTGGCGGAGCCGTTAGAATTGGCGCGCGAGTGGAACAGCGCGGCGACGAGTGAAGCTAAGCCGTGGTTTGCGGCACGGGTCATGGCCAAGATCGCCGAGCGTGAAATGGAAGGTCGAAGAGCGCTGGCGGAATGGAGCGGCGCAGTCGCGAAGTTGGCGTCCAGGCTGGCGTGGGTTTCCGCATTGCTGCTGTTGGTGGGCACCACGTGGTTTTACGGGCCGCACGGTGGGCAGCTGAATCGCGAATCAGTGGAGTCGAAAGCGCAAGGCACTCAACAATACTTGTTTGATAGCGCGGCAGGGCAGGGCACGGTGGACGATGCCCTGGTAAGTCCACCGGAGAAATAAAAATGACAGAACCGTCGACAACGCGCAAAGCTGCTCTGTGGGTGGGATTGGTATTTTTGCTGGGCGTAGCCCTCGGAGGGTTCGGCGGGTACATATTTGCGCACCAGAAATATACGGTTACGAATGCTAGCGTGCCCCCTTCCGACGCGGTAAGGCGCGCGCAAAAGGTGCGGGAACTTACTTCTTTGGCTAACCTGACGCCGGAGCAAAGTCAGCAAGTCGATGCGGTCATCGCCGATGTGCAGTCACAGATGAAGACCATCCGGAAAACGCTGGAGCCGCAGTTCGATGAAGCCCGACAGAGGGGGCGCGAGCGCATACGCGCCATTTTGAGCGCGGAGCAGAGGCCCAAGTTCGAGGAATACATGCAGAAGTTGGATGAGGAACGAAAGCGCAACGCGCAGTAAGTATTGCTAGTTGATTTTTGAAGTTCTCCACTTCATAAGGGAAGCCGCTACTCCTACCGTGCTGGCTTCCGGTGTCACTTTACTTCCGCATTCTCGCATTCTTGCCCAGATCGGAACTCCAATTCAAGACATGGCACAACGATGAACATATCCATCATGGATTGATTGACCGGTGCTGGCTGCGGCTAGTAGAGTTTTTCCTTGCACGCAAAATCGTTGGGCATAACCGGGAGAAATGCATGACGCGGATCGGTGTGGGTATAGGGGTGGTCTGTCTGGCGGTGGGGAGTTACGGTTCCGCGTACGCCGGGGCTCAAGCGGGGCAGGAAGCACCACTAAAGCAGACAGCGCTTGTTCAGCCGCGCGAGGATGCGGCCGCGAAGCAGAGCGCACCGGATGCATCGACCGCGGCGCAAAAAGACGCAGCTAAAAAAGATGGCGCTACAAACGAAACGAAGCGAGCGAAAAGCGTTACCGTGAATGTGGTGTTCGCGGGGGACACGAAATTCGTTGATGCAGTGAAGACTATCTGTCAGGACCCGCATGCGGATAAGTTGCAGGATTGTTTTGCCGAAGAGATGAAGAAGGCTGGGGCTTCGGCCGCGGCGGTGGAATTTTCCAGACAATTGGGCGAGCCGGGGTTTGTGCGGGACTTTAGAGCGGCGGGGCCGGTGGATATTGCTTATGTGCTTTATCCCTATCGCGCCAATGAAAATCAGTCGTGGGTGATTGTGAATGGGACTCCGCCGGCCATCGATGTAGACAATTCCAAGCTGGTAACTATCGCGGCGCGGGCGTTGAAGAACAATGCTGCGTATACCGGGCTGGGAAAAGCGCATCCGGACCTTTCGCCGTGGCCGGGAGACCGCTACTCGACAGAGATTCCGGATGTGGAGATGGGCGCGAACGGCGGAGTGCATATCATCGTGAATTACCGGCTGCGGGAGAAATGCCACTCTTGCGCGGTGTTGGGGCATGCGTGGTATTCGTTCGAGTTCGATGCGAAAGGAATTTTCGCGGGAGCCAGGTTGATGGCCATTTCCGTTGCGCGCGATAAAGCGCCGGTCGTGCGCGCAACGAGCAAGATGGTGGGGACTTCGATAGGAACTTCCGTCGGCGAAGAGGTCACGATTGCGTTGCCGGTGAAAGATGCGGCGGGTTCAGAATGGGTATTGGCGAAGGCCTTGGCTACTGCGAAGGTGCGATTGATTGAGCACAGCCATGTCGCGCCGCCTTCTGGAAGTGGCGCGGCGGGGACTGAGGAGATGTGGAAATTTGCAGCGTTGGGTGCGGGTGCGACGCAGATTTCGCTTCAAAGAGGGGCGGAAAAACCCGTCACCTTTACGGTCGTTGTGAGAAGCAGAGGCTCGGGGCCGAGCGGTTCATCCCCGAAGAAACAATAATTCAATTTAAATTTCAGCGCCTGACCGAATCAGAAGGGAATGTCTTCGTCGGAGATTTCGGGACCTGAGGGCGCGGCTGAGCCGCCTCCGAATGGATCATCGGGCGGAGCTCCGTGAGCATCGAAGTCGTCGGCGTGACGAGCGCCGCCGCCAACTCCCGCGCCTGCGCCAGCACTGGCCGCAGCACCGTCACCGCGACCGCCGAGCATGCGAAAATTATTAGCGACAATTTCAAAGCTGGTGCGTTTCTGACCTTCTTTATCCTGCCACTCGCGCGATTGAATACGGCCTTCCACAAACAGGAGCGAGCCCTTTTTTAGATATTGCTGCGCGATTTCGGCTTGTTTGCCCCACACGACAATCTTGTGCCACTCAGTGCGCTTCTGGCGTTCACCATTACGATCCTTGTAGCTTTCGTCGGTGGCGATTGAGAAATTTGCAACAGCCTGGCCGCCGCCGGTGTAGCGAGTCTCGGGGTCGCGGCCTAAACGGCCGACCAAAATAACTTTATTTACGGACATGAATTCTCCCTTTGAACTGGAAGATAGCATGTGGTAGCAGAAAAGGGAAATGTGCGGCGGGCAAAGTAAATTTAGATTGAAACGGTTGGAAGGGCCGCTGGCGAAGTACTCCATTTGTAGAATCTAGTCGATGTCGCGCCAGGTAAATCGCTAGGTTTGGTGAAGACTGACCGGTTAGGTTCGCCGCAAAAGCAAAGTCAACAAAAACCGAAGTCAAAAACCCCACGTGCAAAACCGGCACGTGGGGCACCCAAAATTCAATTCGATCACAATATCTGGGCCAACCGGGTGTTGAACAAAAGTGGCGGGAGTGTCGTATGTAATGCAGGTACGATTCTGTCTCGAGGTGCGAGTGTGCGCGGATGGTTGACGATTTTGCATGCGGTGGTTGTAACGCTGACGGGCGGGGCTGCTGGATCAGCTCAGGAAGCGATCCGAGTGGACGTGAACCTGGCGACCGTGGCGTTTACGGTCCGCGACGCTAACGGGGCGCTCGTTGATAATTTGACAAAAGACGATTTTGAGATTGTGGAAGACACCGTGCCGCAGAAGATCGCATACTTTGCGCGAAGGGCGGACGTACCGCTGACGCTGGGATTGATTGTCGATGCCAGCGGAAGTCAGGAACACTTCGCGAAAAAGCACCAGGGAGATCTGGAAGTTTTCTTGAAGGAAGTGCTGGCGTCGAAAGATCGCGTGTTTCTGGTTGGATTTGGAAATCACATACGGCTGGTGAACGATTTTTCTCTCTCTGGCGCTGAGTTGATGGAATCCTGGAAGCGATATGAGAAAGAGACGCAAAAGTTTCCGGAAGTTGGACCGCCAGAGAGTCGCGATTTAGGCACGGCGTTTTATGATTCAATTTATTATCCGGTAACGGAAAAACTTGGGAAGGAAGAAGGGCGAAAGGCGTTGCTGATGTTCAGCGATGGGGAGGATAACTCCAGTTCTCACGACATGATGACGGCCATTGAGACGGCGCAAACTGCAAACGTGGTGGTCTACACCATCCGCTACACGGAGAGAGCGCACGGTAAACTGACGGCACGGAATCAGTACGGGATGCGGGTGATGGACCGCATCGCGAAAGAGACAGGAGGGGCGGCGATCGATGGAGAAAAGACCGATCCGCGCACCTATTTTCACCAGATCGCCGAGGAACTGCGAAGCTCATATGAGCTGGCGTATTACCCCACGAATGCTGCAAAAGATGGATCCTTTCGCAAAATTGTAATTCGTGCGAAACGCGAAGGGCTGAAGGTGCGTGCGAAGACGGGCTATTTCTCGCGGTAGGTCGCACGATCTGTAGCGTTCGCATTGCTCCTTAACTAACTGTTCGTCCCGGTTCGTAACTTCTCCAGTAAATTCGTTAATCAAGGGTGTGGATTACGTCCGGGTGGCCCCTGATACTTCCGCAGTTGGGCAACTGCAAACAGAGAAAGGCAAGGAGCGCTGACAGAGAGCCGCGCGCCTATTGGGGGAGACCCGTTTTATAGAGAATGGCTTTGTTGCGCGGGTCAGGGCTGTAGGGTCGTATAGTGCAGCGCCTTTACATCGATAACTGCTTGCCTTTAACAATGGAATTATTTGGTCAGCTTGCCTTTTTCATTCTGAACTGCGAGCCCATATCGTATTGCTGCTTCAAGCGTATCGATGTTTATATCCTTTAGACCTTTAAACCCGATGCAATATCCGGTAACGCTCGCCTTGCCTAGTTTTTTTCCATACGTTTTGGCTAAGTACTTCTTATCTTTGAGACCAAGAATATAGACAGAGATTCCGGTTTTGTTTCCACTCACACCAATTTGAAAAAACTCTCTACTTTTTCCGTTGGCATATTTTATTGTGTGAAATCCATATCCAATCGTAGGGTTGGAAACAGTATGATTTTTGCTGTCTTTACCATCAAAGAACCATAATTTGCATTCTGGTGACACTTGAAGTGTGAGCCGATGCAACTCTCGCATGTCACTGCGTTTTGGCTCCGGTTGGCTGGTAATATACTTCGTGATTTGTTCTTGTACGTTGATATGCTGCTCTCCAGTTGCGCGCGATTATACGACGTTTAATCCTTTTGAACCGCTCCCATGCTCTGTCTCACCGGATCCTAGGTTTTTGGGTCACCTTCTCCCCCCTTGCAAGGGCGGGCGGCCCTGACCGTTGAGGTCACTCGACGGCGAGGGCGCCCCGCAAGCCGTTGTTGCGTGGGGGCTTTCCAGAATTCCCAAAGGCTTGAAATGTGTGGAGCGCCGAGAAGCGGGCAGCGGGGCTGGAGTACATGCACCCAAGCCGAGTTCACATTCCGGACGTATTCGCAAACAAGAAGTCACTCGGTTCCTTCCTGTTTGCCTCAAGAGTCTTAGTGGGAGCAGACTTGCCGGTGCGGGATCAACGCAACCCGATCTCACGAACGTTTTCAAAAACGCGTTGAACGGGACCCGTCAACACGCGGCGATCTCGGAATTCGCTCAGCCACCACTAACGGCAGGGACGATCGAAATCTCAGAGCCGGTGGGAACCGGACTCGCGAGTCCACCTGTATATCGGATGTTTTCGTCCGCGATGAAAATGTTGATGTGTTCTCTCACTTGTCCTTGCTCGGTCACGATGCGATCTCGAACGCCCGGGTAGACGGTCCAGAGCACCGACAAGGCCTCAGCTAAAGTTGCGGGCGATTGTTCGAACTTGACTTGGCTGTGCCCCGCGGTAAATTCGCGCAAAGGCCCGGGAATGTGAACGGTTATCGGCACATTCACCTCTTGGTTCTGCGCGGCTTGCTTTTCGATACGGACCTGGTTTGATGTGAAGTCGCGGGCGCCGCCTTAGCCGTTACCGGCCCCACACCGCCGGAGGCGTCCTCGACGACCGCAGTCCGTACACAAACCACCGACGGCAACCCTTCCAATATCTTTTGCCATGTCTTTCCTTCATCGCGCGAACCAAAGAGCTGCCCGCTGCGGGTACCGAAGTAAATCCCTACCGGATCGAATGAATCCGCGGTCATGGCATCACGGAGGACCGTTTCGTAAGCACGTTTTTGCGGCAGGCCGCGCATGAGAGGCTCCCATGAAGCGCCAGCATTGCGTGTTCGATAGACTCGCAGCCGACCATCGCATGCGCAGCGAAACTCATCGGACTCCACGGGAACTATGTAGACACAGTCGGGATTTCTCGGATGCATGACCACGGCAAAACCAAAATCCGAGGGGACTCCGTTGGCAATGTCGGTCCAGTTTTCGGCACAGTCATCAGAGCGATAGAGTCCCCAATGATTTTGCAGAAAGAGCCGTTCGGGCCGACTAGGATGCATGGCGATTTTGTGCACGCACTGCCCGAACTCGGGATATTTGTTGGGCATGAACATCGCGCGGATGCCTTGGTTTCGAGCCGTCCAGTTGAGTCCACCATCGTTGGTTCGGTATACGCCCCCGGCCGAGACTGCCACATACATGCGCTGCTTGTCGGCCGGGTCGAGCACAATGGTGTGCAAAGCCAGTCCACCGTTTGCCGTCATCCAGCGGGGACGATGTGGATGATCGAACAGACCACGCACTAGCGACCATGTTTCCCCGGCATCGCGAGTTTCAAAAAGCGCAGCCGGCTCTACGCCGCAATAGAGCACGTCGGGTTCTTCGGGGCGACCGAGCGCTATTTGCCAGATGTTCTTCAAGGAAACGCCAGCGTCAGAAGGGAATCGAATGGGGGCCTGCTGCGGATTGGTCCAGCTCTTCCCAAAATCATCGCTGGATCGCAGCAGAGTACCCCAATAGTTCTGCGTCGAAGCCCATATCCGGTGCTGGTTCGCGCGGCCGTCATAAGCCATTGCGTAAACATTGTGCCCGTGGAAATACGGACCACCGACCTCCCATCGGTTACGCTGCATGTTTGAGCGAAGGATGAAAGCTCCTTTGGTTGTTCCCAGCAACAAAAGAAAATCTCCTTTGCGGACATGAGCGTGTCGCACACTGTGCAGGATCGTAGTTCTGCGCACGCCTGGGTCGGCACTCGGATCAGCGGAAACGATCGCACCAGATTGAATGGCTTCCAGAGCAGCCTGAACTTCACCTGCACGTTGATAGCGCTGCGGGGGTTCTTTGCTCAGGCATCGTTGAATAACGGCCCAGAGTCCGGGAGGCACCGGAGGGCCAAGTGGGTTCGGGATTTCGCGCAGGATGGCCGAGCTAATCTCAAAGCCAGTGCGTCCTTCAAACGGCAGGCGTCCCGAGGCCGCTTCATAAAGGACAACTCCAAACGCCCATATATCGCTGCGATGCTCGGCCTCCTCGCCGCGCAGGATTTCGGGCGCCATATAAAGCAAAGTGCCGCTTACGCTGGTGGTGCTCTCTAAAGTCGCAAAGGATCGGGTAGATCCCTCAAACATGGTGCTACCGACCTTTTTTGCCAAACCGAAATCGAGGACTTTGACCAAGCCCTCGGAAGTGACCATAATATTCGCCGTCTTCAAATCTCGATGAACGATGCCTCGGTCATGCGCGCGGGCAAATGCGCTGGCAATCTGCACGCCATATCGCAAAACTGACTCTGAGGGCAGTCCGCCCTTCGCGCTAAGTTCGCGCAGAGACTTGCCCTCGACCAACTCCATCACGATGTAGAGCTCGCCGTCACTCTCACCGACTTCGTAAATTGTGCAGATGTTGGGATGAGCCAGAGAAGAGGAAGCGCGTGCTTCGTAGAGTAGACTCTCGCTCGACGACTTATCCAGATGAGGATCCTTCTTGACGACTTTTAGAGCCACGTCGCGGTGCAACATCTCATCGTAAGCGCGATAGACAACCCCCATCCCTCCTTCCCCAATTTTCGAGACGATCCGGCAATGACCGAGAATTTGACCGATCACAGAGGCTCCTTGACGGCCCAATGTTAGGCTGCGCTTTGGACGGCAGTCAATAAATGGGACCTTGCATGGCCGCGGCACATCGGGAAGGATGTGGAGTCTCCCAGTCCCGTTCACATCACTCACCGCAGCGTGGAACGACCTAATGCGGAATTCGAATTTGTTTAAGCGAATGTCATGAGCTGGTCCTAACAACGACCAACAGGCGAGGTACGCGGCTTTTTCCCTTTCCGGGTGCCGGCTTTTTCGGGGGATTATCGGCGGGTTTTTCGGGTGCTTGCGGAGGATGATCTGATTTCTGAGTCTCGACGGAAACGACGCTAAAATTGCCAGCGCTGTCACGAACCTGGGTGGTCTTGGTCTGTTGCGTACCCGCCGCAGCATACTGCACGACGTATTTCGTTTTTGCCTTGGTTTGCAGGCCTGCACTAGGGGTGCCGAAGTTAGGTTCCTCGATCTGTTGCTCCGCTTTTTCTCCGGTTGCATCCTTTTTCTGGATAGTTGTGACCCGCTGGTTTAGTTGTAGACTGCCGTTGCCGGCCGAACCAGGCGTTTGTGAAGAATATGTATCGACGGTTTTGCTTTTTTCTCCCTCGGCGGTCTCTGTTTCTTGGCCCACTGTGCGAGATAGTTCCGAAAGTTTGCCGTTGACGTCAGGACGGGAAATGCGCTCTTCGGTGGTCCGATTCTTGCCATCCTGCTTAACAGTTTGTTCTGTTACTTCGCCTACTTGCCAGTTTCCGTTTCCATCCGGAATAAGTAGGGTCCTCTTCACTTCCACAGAGTGGTCGGGGTTGGTCATTTCCATTTGGTGCGTCTGGCTCAACGTAGTGAAGCCGCCATTCCCGTCAGCGCTATAGACTGTGGACTTCGTCTCCTGCGTATCCGGACTAGACTTGGTAGTATCCGCGACCTGCCGCTGCACAATCTGGAGATTTCCGTTCGCATCGGTGTTTGAGATCGTGCGCGTTAACTGCTTATCACCGCTTGCTGCCGTTCGGGCATCCTCTTCCGTTACCTGGGACAGTTGCCTTCTTCCGTTTCCGTCCCATGTGTAGGTGCGCACCACGGTTCGCGTTGTGGAGTCACTTTCGTGGATAGTTTCTGTCTCTGTATCGGAACTGGGTTGATAATGGCCGTCAGTGCCGAGGACTTCTACTCTTTGTTTATCAACACTTCGGTTGCCGGATTTAGTGTGGCTTTCCATAGTCCGCAC
>DATBBY010000110.1:0-2571 GCA_036270765.1 Candidatus Acidiferrum sp. | reverse complement strand
AGGCAAATGTTTGGAGTGGGACTCCGAAATCCCGAATCGAGGAATTCGGAATTGGCTCGGGCACGCTCGCGCAGAGGTTCTGGCATTTTTGGCGGCATTGGTATCCGCATCTTTTCTTTTTGTTTTGCTTTGAGGAGTTGGACGCGCTGGTACATCTGTTTTTGCCGCGCTGGCAGGACGCGAAGCTGATTGCGTTCGATCACTGGCTTACCGGGGTGCATCCGGCGATTTGGCTGGAACAGTTTGCTACGCCGGGCCGAAACGAGTTCATGCAGTTCGCGTATTTGACGTATTTCGTTTACCTGCTGGTGCTTGGCGGAATTTTGTATTACCGCGAGGATTGGCACGGATACTGGTCGGTGATGACCTATTCAGCGGTCGCGTATGCGATTGGATATGTGATTGCGATTTTCTTTCCGATCGAGAGCCCGTGGTTTTCCATGGCTGGTTCGTGGCATGGGCCGTTGCACGGTGGGCCGTTCACGGCGGTGATCAATTTTATTGAGCATTATGGGCGCGTGCGGGGAGCGGCGTTTCCTTCGGAGCATGTGGCAGGATCGTTCGCGGCGCTGTGGGGCGCGTGGCGGCACCGGCGGTGGTTGTTCTGGGTGATTTTGCCGCTGGTGTTGTGCATGTGCGTTTCTACGGTTTGGGGGCGATATCACTACATGGTGGATATTTTCGGGGGAATCGTTACGGGGACGCTGGGATATGTGATTGGGAAGTGGATTATGCGACGAGAGGCTGCTTACACGAGCTCGTGGGAAGCACAGAGCACAGAAATATCCTCGGTACGCTAGTGAGTTGCAATCTTATTTAGATTTGGGGTCGTCGGGCCACAGGCATGAGTGCCTGTGCTACTTGGGCGATCCGGAGCAGCAGAGGCTCGTCGGTTATCGCCGCGATTAGCTGCAGGCCGACTGGCAGACCGGCAGACGTGAAGCCGCAGGGTATGGAGATTGCGGGAATGCCGGCCAGGTTTGCGGGGCGGTTAAGTCGTAGGAGGAGCGCGCGGGTCGGGTAATTTTCTTTCCCAATGAGTGTGTTTTCTTCTCCTAACAGAGGGGCTGCGATCGGGGTCGTCGGAGCGACAATGGCGTCGACACCGGCGTCGGCCATCGTCATATGGAATTGCTGAATAAATTTGTCGCGAGTTTCGAGCGCTTTTAAATAAGCAGTGGCGGAAATTCTCGTGCCCAGATCGAGGCGCGTCGAGACGTCTTCACCGTATTCCGCTGAATGAGCGGGAAACCAGCCGGCTTGCTGGTGATAATGAGTGGCTTCAGGCCAGGCGATGTGATTACCGGCTTCTTCTGTTTCGCTGAGGAGAGGGATTGAGATTCCCTTGACCGTCGCGCCTTCTTTCTGTAGCTCCCTAACAGCTTCGTGAAACACCATATAGACATCGTCAGAAACTACATCGAAGAACAAATCTTTGGGCAGGCCAAGTCTGATCTTGCGGAGCGACCGCGCGGGCGATTTTCGCGAGAGCGAAAGGCTTGGCTCTTTTTTTCCACGCAAGAAAATGGGGTCGAGCAGGAGAGCTGCGTCCGCGACGGTACGCGCTAACGGGCCCACGAAATCGAGCCGGGGCGACAGAGGCACGACGCCTTCCAAGGAGACGCGGCCGATGCCAGGTTTGACTCCCACAACGCCGCACAGGGAAGAGGGAATACGGATGGAGCCTCCGGTATCTGTGCCGATGCTGCCGTAGCAGAGGCCTGCGGCCACGGCGGCAGCGGAACCTCCGCTGGAACCGCCCGGAATACGGTTGAGGTCCCAGGGATTTCGCGTGGGGCCATAATGCGGATTGTTCGTTGTGACTCCATAAGCAAATTCATGAAGGTTGGTTTTGCCGACGAGGATGGCGCCGGCTTCCTGAAGCTTGGCCCAGACCTCCGCATCGTGCAGGGGGACGAAATCTTTAAGGATTTTCGAGCCGGCGGTGGTGCGGATTCCTTTGGTGTAGATGTTATCTTTCAGCGAAATCGGGATGCCCTGGAGGGGGCCGCGATCGCGGCGGCTTTTGCGGCCGCGTGGAGAAAACATTTCGGTTTCAGCTCTTTTTGCCTGGGCCAGGGCGAGCTCGGAGGTGACGGTGATGTAGGCGTTTATTTTGGGATTGAGCTGGTCGATGCGCGCCAGCATTAGCTTGGTCACTTCGACGGGTGACACTTTTCGTTTGCGGTAGAGGCGGGCAACTTCTTCAATGGAGGCGAAGGCTAGGTCGGTATCGGTCATCGAGAGCAAGAGAAAGAATTTATCACAGAGGACCTGAGGAGGCACACAGGGCGCAGAGAAGAGAGTAATTAAAAGATCTTTTCCTGATGGCGCAGGTTTCCGAAGGTGCCGATGTTGGCGATGATGAAGGCCACGCGGAACTGATTATCGGTGCGGACCTGGCCGAGTTCGATGCGGCGATATTCGAGGGCGAGGCCGCAGCACTTCCCGTTGTAGCTGATTTGCACCAGTTGATTTTGCAGGGCGCTGTTCGTGAAGTCGTAGCTGATGCCGGTGGTGAAATTGAAGCCGCGACGCGTTTCGCTGCCGTAGCCGGTGAGCACGCGCACC
>DATBBY010000109.1:0-6107 GCA_036270765.1 Candidatus Acidiferrum sp. | reverse complement strand
CCGGAGAGCGGGCTGCTGTTCACCGTGAAAATCATGGCCAGCGTAGGCTCGTCGATCAACAGAGGTTCGAGGGGCTGAGGATTGGCTAGATCAATGATGCTTTCGCCGATCTGAATGCCTTCGACACCGGCGATGGCCACCAGGTCGCCGGCGAAAACGCTTTCGGCTTCGTCGCGTTCGAGCCCGCGAAAAGTGTAGAGCTTGGTGATGCGCGTGGAATCGAGTTTGCCGTTCAACTTGCTGATGCCGACTTCGGTGCCGCGCTTGATGGTGCCGTTGAAGACGCGGCCGATAGCGATGCGGCCGAGAAAATCGCTGTAATCGAGGTTCATCACCTGGATTTGCAGGACGCCTTCGGGATCGCCGGGAGGCGCCGGGATGGATTTGACGATCGTCTCGAACAGCGGGAGTAGATCTTTGGAGTCGTCGCCGATTTTGCGATGGGCCACGCCGTCGCGCGCATTGGTATAGACGACCGGAAAATCGAGTTGGTCCTCGGTGGCGTCAAGATCGATGAAGAGATCGTAGATTTCGTCGAGAACTTCCTTGGCGCGAGCGTCGGCGCGATCGATTTTATTGAGCACGATGACCGGAGGGAGCTTAGCGGCAAGGGCTTTCTGCAAAACGTAGCGGGTCTGCGGAAGCGGCCCTTCGCTAGCGTCGACCAGGAGAACTACACCATCGACCATGCGCAGGGCGCGCTCGACTTCGCCGCCGAAGTCGCTGTGACCGGGCGTGTCGACGATATTAATCTTGGTGTCGTGAAAAAAAAGCGCGGTGTTCTTGGCGAGGATGGTGATGCCGCGCTCGCGCTCAAGATCGTTGGAATCCATGACACGCTCGACCACAGCTTCATTGGCGCGGAAGATGCCTGACTGCCGGAGCATGGCATCGACCAGTGTGGTTTTACCGTGGTCAACGTGGGCGATAATAGCGATGTTGCGAATGTTTTGGCTCATGGCGCTTGTGTTTCGCTTGCTTGGTCCGGCATCGAGTGGTGCACTGATTGGCGCCTAACTCGTTAGAACACAGGCTGACAGCCTGTGAAACCTTGCACAGACAAAAATAGCTGCTGGAGCAACCAGCAGCCGAACGAATCTCCCTTGGTGCACGCTTGCCGCGTGACTTGATTCTCAGGTGCGGTCTAGCAAGTACAAGTGTAACAGAGATAAGGATTGTTGAGGAATATCGATGATACGCCGGTTTACCAGACGGTCGCGGCTGTTATTCGACGATGATGCGGTCTGCCCATTCCACTAATGAGACAAAGATCGCCGGGTTGCCGAACTTGGCTCCCCACTGATTCAAATCTACTTCCGTGACCCCACGGGCCCGGGAGCAGGCCCCTCAAGCAAAAACGGGAATGTGTTTGTCGACAACTTTTTGCATGGTTTCGCTGAGCGGCGGCCAACCGACGGGGAAAATCGCGCTGACCATGGACTTGCGCATGAGCGTGGTGGCCTCCGCGAGAAGAAAAATCTGGACGTCGTGTCCTGCTTCGGCAAGCACCGCGCCGTGAATAAAAGGAAATGCAGCCCTGGTGGGGTCATCGGGCCCCCAGGCGCTCTTCATCATGATCTTGAGTTTTTTGGGCGGCGCGGCTTGCCCTTTGGAAGCGCCCCATGCGAAAACCGGTAAACTGGCAAGCCGGGAGAGAAGAAGTCGACGCATCATGGTTTCCTCCGTCCAGAAGCAGCCCGAGGGTGGACTTGCGACTATCTATATCATTTCCTATAAAAAGCAGGCAATTTAAACTTGCGCGATAAATCGAACGAATGTATGTAGAAACGATTCAGAAGTTATTTGGGATTAGCGGCGAGGTACTGAGGTCCCAGAGCGCTTCAAAGATTATGGTAAATCACGGAGACTTATGGGCTTGAGTTGGAAATATGGTTGGATTTCGATTTTGCTGGCGGGGGCGGCGGTTTCACTCACGCCTAAGTTTCGCGTTGCGCAGGAGACACCGGGGGCATACGAAAGTCCGTTCGCGAAGCTCGAAGAGATGATTCCGATGCGGGATGGTTTAAAGCTGCACACGGAGATTTATACGCCGAGGAACGCGGGGGCAGCACTGCCGATACTAATGGTGCGCACACCCTACGGAATCGCCAACGCGTACGGCGGCATCAGCAACATGATCTACCGGTACGCGGACATGTTTGCGGAGGGCTACATTTTTGTGTTTCAAGATATTCGCGGGAGGTACGGCTCGGAGGGCAAGTTCCTGATGCTGCGGCCGGTCCATGACGCGCGGGACGCGAAAGGCATCGATGAGAGCACCGATGCATATGACACGATCGATTGGCTGGTGAAAAATGTGCCGAGCAATAACGGGCGCGTGGGAATGGACGGCACCTCCTATGATGGATTTCTGGTAACCATGGCGATGATCAATCCGCATCCGGCGCTGAAAGCGGTTTCCGAGCAGGCTTGCATGGCGGATACGTGGCTGGGCGACGATTTTTTTCACAATGGCGCATTTCGCTTGAGCTATGGATTCGAATACGCTCCGCTCATGGAGACCGGCGGGGAGGACCGTGCGGTTCCATTCGGTAGAGAGGACCTTTATGATTTTTTCCTGGGGCTGGGTCCACTTGCGAACGCCAATGCAAAATACTTTCACGGAAAAGTGCCAAGTTGGAATGAGTTCGTGGCCCATCCGAATTACGACGAATTCTGGAAGCGTCATGCAGTGGCGTACGGCCTGAAGGAGCCCAGCGTGCCGAACTTGAACGTAGCGGGGTGGTGGGACCAGGAGGATTTTTACGGGCCGGTGGCAACTTATGAACGATTGGAGAAGGCAGACAAAAAGAACCTGAATTTTTTGGCGGCCGGACCGTGGAATCACGGCGGTTGGGGAAACGGACCGGGCAGATCGCTGGGCGCGATTCCTTTCGGCAGCGACACGTCTGTTTATTTTCGGCAAAAGATTGAAGCCCCGTGGTTTGCCTACTGGCTGAAAGACAAAGGGACGCTGCCATTGAAGGAAGCACTACTGTTTCAGACTGGCAGCGATACATGGACTTCGTTTGACGCCTGGCCGCCGCCGGAAGCCAGAGTGCGCAACCTTTATTTTCGCAAAGATGGAAAGCTGTCGTTCGATGCGCCAGAGATGAGCGCGGCCAACGCAGTTGATTCGTATGAGAGCGATCCGGCACATCCGGTGCCATACCGGAATCGTCCGGTGGACATGACTTATCCGCAGGATCATCCGGGGAATTGGTACACGTGGCTGGTGCAAGACCAACGATTTGTGAACACGCGGCCGGACGTGCTGACCTGGCAGACCGAGGATTTGACGGAGGAAGTCACGCTGGCCGGGCAGGTGACCGCGAAGCTATTTGCGTCGACGACGGGCAGCGATAGCGACTGGATCGTGAAGCTAATTGACGTTTATCCGCAGCGATTTCCGCAGGACTTGAAGCTATCCGGATATGAATTGATGATCGCGGACGAAATATTTCGCGGGCGCTACCGCAATTCGTTCGAAAAACCCGAAGCGATCGTTCCTGGAGCGGTGACACCATTCACCATCGATCTGCATACGGCGAATCACGTGTTCAAGAAAGGTCACCGCATCATGGTGCAAGTGCAGAGCACCTGGTTTCCTCTGTACGATCGCAACCCGCAGAAGTTCGTGCCGAATATTTTCGAGGCGAAACAGGGTGATTTTCGGAAGGCCACCCAACGCATCTATCGGTCGAAGCGATTTCCGTCTAGCGTGGAGATTTCCGTTTTGGCTAAATCCAGCCAGGCAGCAACGCAATGAGTGCTTTGCGTCTAGTTGGCTGCCGTGGCGACGGAGGCTATCGCGTTTTCTTGAACGCGACGCTTGGCGGGTAATGCGCTCAGGCGCGCAATGCAGGCCGCGCCCGAGTACCGGACGTCGTCTTTATCATCGTCGAGTGTGGGGGCGACTTTGGAGATAAGAGAGCGGTCGCCGCGTTCCGCAATAGCTTCCAATGCGGCCACACGCACCATCCAATTTTTATCTTGTGTGGCGGCGACGAGAGCTTTGGCAGTCTCCGGATCGGGATCGTGAGCCAACTTTTTGGCCGCCGCGGCGCGCAAAGGAGAATTGTCGGACTTCACCAGGGTCTTGACCATTCCGTAGCCCAGGCCGCCGTAGGGTATGAAACCGATGCCTTGCTCCAGGCCCAACTGGGCGATTTTCTTTTTGTCGTGCAAAATTTTCATCTGCTCTTTGATTTGTTCCTTGACGACGCCGTTGTTGGTGCGCATCGTGCCGGTCAAAACTCCGTAATAGATGTCATAGGCAAAATTGGAGCCTTTGAGCAGCATCAAGGAATTGGCGGCGGCTAGCACGACGGACGGCTCATTGTCGTCCAGGGCGACTTCCAGTGGAGTTTTGGCGCGCACTGCATTCATGGATCCAAGCGCGGTTGCGGCGGCGACGCGCACCTCTGCCTTCTTATCTTGCAGAGCCGCAATTGCCAGCTTTTCCGCATCGGCATTGCGCTTCATCAAACCCAGGGCGGTGACGGCTTTGACGCGCTTGTCGGTGTTATCGATCTCAAGGCCGCCATGCAGGATCTCCCAGGACCGGTCACGCAAGGATAGCGGCGGCTTCGCGGGAGCTTGCGGCGCAGGCTGAGCACTCTGGTCGGCGGAGGCAGGCGATGCAGATTTCTGCGTAGCGCTTGACGTGGGAGCAGACTGCGCTGCAATACAACGTGAACTCCCAACGATGAAGAATAAAATGAACATCCAAGCTGCTCGGCATGCTGGACCATTCATGGGTGACCTCGCTGGGCGGGTAGCGCTGGAGTAGTGTCAGTTAATACAAGGACCGGACGGGAAGCGATACACGTAAAGCTTTAGAGCATGGTCCTTATGACGGGAGCGACTCGCAGGAGATAGAGTTTGAGCGGGTAAAGACCTGATGCTCCCAAAAACTGCTCTGGTAAAACACGGACGGTATTCGCGTCGGAAAATTCGTAGCGCGATTATTTTTTGCGGGTGTAGGTGAAGTCGTATTCGACCGTCCAGGTCTTGCCGCCATCGGTGGAACCGCGGCTGAATTGGCGTACCTTGTCCGAGCCTGTGGGAATGAACTGCAGATGGCGTTTGAGGGCCGGGCCGGCGGTCTGTGGGATTTCGTCGGTGAAGTAATCCATGGCGCCGTCTTCGAGTCCGCCGTAAAAGAAAATGTTGCCACCGACATTGTCGACCCAGTATTGCTCCCAACGCTTCTGCGCCTGGTTGTAGATGTTGTAGCTCTTGCCAGAGTAGGGGCTGTTCTGGCTTTTCCAATTTTCCTGCACGACGCAATCTTCAAGGATAAGTTCGATTTTGCTGTCGCCGGCGGGGATGCCGCCTTGCGTGGTGGTCACGCTCCATTCGCCGAGCCAGAAATCAAATTGGCGATTCTCGGCGGTGTAGGCGCAGGGCCGCTGATTTTTCTTGGCTTGTTCGACGAGCTTGGCGAAGCGGGTCGCTACGCAGCGCGGCCAGACTGGGATCGGCGCTCAAGACCTCTGGCTGCGCGTAGCCTTGTTGCACGGCCTTCTCCAGGTGGTCGAAGGCTTTTTCCGGCTGCTTCATGGCCGTGTAGACAGCGGCTTCGCCGTATTCTCCGAAGAGAGCCGCGCCGGCGGCATTGGCCTTTTCAAACGCGGCGAGTGCATCCGCATATTTGCCCAGCTCGCGCAAAGACGCGCCCAGCCGCAACCTGACACGCGGCGGAGCTTCTGGTGATTTAGAGAGCTGCCCGTACAGCTTGGCGGCTTTGGCCCAATCTTTTCCATCGTACGCAGTGCCAGCTTCTGCGGCGAGCGAATTGTTATTTGGATCGGGCTGCTGCGCGGCCTCACAGCGTAGGGAGATCGTCGCAAAGAGAAACACGACCTTGAGAAATCGAAAACCGTTCATTCCCTTCTCTCCGAAGTAGCTGTATGCGCTTGAGGGAAAAAAAGGCGAGGGAACTTATCATTCCCTCGCCACCGTACGTTCCCCGGGTTTCGCTTACCAGATCAGGCGCAAACCCAGCTCCATCGTGCGGCTTCCGCCATTGAATTGATGCTGGTTCAGGAAACTGGCGCTCCCGGCGCTCACGTCCACGTAGGACGCAGCGAACGGATTGGGGT
>DATBBY010000108.1:0-7073 GCA_036270765.1 Candidatus Acidiferrum sp. | reverse complement strand
CGCCATCACGTACGGCTTCTGGGTGACCGTCGCCGTAATCCCGTCGCGATCGATCCAGTCGAGAGTCTCGGGATCTTTGTCGAATCCCACGATTGGAATCTTGGCGTCCAGCCGATGCAGCGCCTCCGCCGCTCCGGAGCCCCCCGACGCTTCCAGGCAGATCATTCCATCAATTTTTGTTTTGCCCTTCAGCAATGCCGACACCATGTCGTTCGCGATTCTTGGGTCGCCTTTGTCGTCTATCGTTTGCACGATCTTGATCCCCGGGTATTTTTTTAGCGAGTCATTCACGCCGCGTGACCGCTCCTCCATATTGAATTGCCCGGGCACCGTGATGACCACCACTTGCCCCTGTCCTTTGAGGATGTCGCTCATTCGTTTGCCGCTTTCGCTACCTGCGCGGTAGTTATCTGTTCCCACGAACATCACGCGCTTCGAATTCGGCGCGTCGGAGTCTACCGCAATCACCGGAATACCTAGCGCAATGGCGTTGTTGATGGCGTCGTTCAACAACTCCGGCCGCGTCACCGAAACCAGAATTCCCGCTGGCTTGCTCTGCACTACTTTTTGAAAATCGTTCAGTTGTTCTTGTGGATCAAATTTTTCCGGCCCGGTTAATTCCGCCTTTACGCCCATCTGCTGTGCCGCGTCCATCAGCCCCGCCTGTGCTTCCTGCCAGTAGGGTAGGTTTACGTTCGAAGCCACAAACACGTAACGTTCATTCTGATCGTGATAAGGAGTTTGGCACGACGTCAATCCCACTGTTACCAGCATGGACAGGGCAATTACGCCGACGCGCTTGAAATTCATGGCATTTCCTCCGCACGATGTACGATCAGCAATCATCTTCGATACACCGGAACCTACGGCGAGGGGCAAACGGGGGAAGCCTACCATAAACCGGACTGCCCCGGCGCGGTAAACTGCCTTCCCGAAGCCGGTCGGCACCGAGGACGCCATGTCCTGCGATTTGTTAATCGAGATTTAGGCCACCGAGCGCACCATAAATCTCGCGTTTGCTGCGAAATTTCGCGCGAAGCTCTTCCGTTCGGGGCGCGTTCCGATGATCCGCGGACCAGCTTGTTCGAACAGCATGACCAGATGGTGGGAAAAATTTATTCAGGCTTGCTGATAACTCCGCACGCAATCCGCGGCGGCGCACCGCTAGTCGTCTCGCTGCTGACCGCATGGATCACGATCGCTGTTCCGCCATTGCTGAAAACCGAATGATCGTCGGTGCTCAGCGTGACGTTTGGCGCAACTACGGTAACGTGCGCGGTCCCGTCGGCGGAAACCACCAGTGAAAAATTCGGAATGTCTCCAGCCGCCGCTACCGCTCCGTGCTCATGGCCGCCGCCCACTCCAGAAAAATGCGGGCCCGCCGACTTAAAGTCTGGCGGCTCGCATTTTCCCACTTGATGAATGTGAATAGAGTGTTCACCCGGCGGCAACGAACGAATATCCAGCTTGATTCGTACTCCCGGAGCAGCATCGGTCAAAGTCGCCGTGCCCACGCTCTGTCCCGACGCATTCTTGATGTCCACAACCACCGGTTTCGGCGCGGGGCTTGCCGCCGCAGGGGCGATTTCGATCGCCCGGCACACCACCAGACAAACAGCCAGCAGAAGGGAAGCTTTCATGGAACGGAACTCCTTTTTAGGTGGGCCTGCTTCGGCGCCGGACACAATTGCCAGAAACAACGGGCCACCTAAAATCTACACAGTACCAGGTCACGCCAACATGAATATCGCATACGCGTGCCCGCCGGGTTAACACGCTCTCGAGCCCTCTTACATGACAATAGCGGCCACAATTGACAGTTGAGGTAGAGGCGCAGCACTGCTGCGGCCCAGCTCGCCAGGCGTTCGCCCTAACGTTTTTTTCTTCGAATTGGCGCGGTGACATTGCGGTATTTCAAGTCCGCGCCGGGTACCAGACTGCCCTTACCGGTACAAGTCCGGATACCTCTGCTTCAATCGCTCGATCTTCGGAAGGTCATTGAACCGGATATAAGGGTTATCCGGATGTCTCATCAAAAAATCCTGATGGTAATCTTCCGCCCGATAAAACGCCGAATACGGAACCACCTCAGTCGCGATCTCGCGCTCGTAAACCTTCGCCGCGTCGATCTGCGCGATATACGCTTCAGCAATCTTCTTCTGTTCGGCACTCCCATAGAAAATTGCCGAGCGATATTGCGTGCCGATATCCGGCCCTTGTCGTTCTTTCTGGGTCGGATCGTGCGCCACCGAAAAGAAAATCATTAACAGCGTGCCGTAGGTAATTTGCGACGGGTCGTAGCTGACCTGCACCGACTCTGCATGGCCGGTGCTGCCGCTCGAGACCAGCTGGTAATACGGATTTTCCACCGTTCCGCCGGAGTACCCGGAAATCGCACTGGTCACGCCCTTCACGTGCTGGAAAACGCCTTGCATTCCCCAAAAGCAACCTCCCGCAAACACCGCCGTTTCTATCGCCGGTTGGGGAACCAGCTTCGCATCCACCGCCGGCGCCGGAAATAATCCCTTCGGCTCTGCAGCATGGCCCGACGTTACGCGCACACCCCACCAGACCACACACCCAACCAGCACCGCCAAACTAATCGCTCGGCCAATGAACGGAGCCTTCATGGTATTTGTCCTCGTGCACATTTGATGCGCAAATTGTTGATGGGTTTCCGGTCGAGCTAAGCTCGTCTGATTGCCTCGGTCTATCTTGCATCTAGTTGAAAATAATACAGTTACATTTGCGTGACAAAACGCCTGGCACTGCCTGCTGCGAAAGTATTCAAACCCCACTTTGGCACGTCAAATAAGTCGTGCCTGTCTACACTTGGTTTTTCGTTGGCCTAAGTTGCCGACGTGGCCCTAGTTTCCTATTCTAGCAGCCCAGTTTCGCGATAGCATGGCAGTCGACCATCGCAAGCGAGCGAGGAATTATGCTTCCGCATAAAAATGTATCATGGCTAGCTGCAGTTTCCGCTCTTCTATTCGTTCCGCTCTCAAGCTCGGCGCAGGTAACCCACGGGCAAAAGCCTAACTTGCCGCCGCCCTTCGCCACCAAATCCGCCGGCAACGGCCCCAATAAGTCGCAAGCTCCGCAAGGATTTCTCCCCACCGTTCCAGCGGGTTTCCACATCAACATTTTCGCCGCCGACTTCAAGCGTCCGCGTCTGCTGACCGTCGCTCCGAACGGCGACATTTTCCTCGCTGAAACCGGTGCCAACCAGGTGGTCATCCTGCGCGATCCGAAAAACACCGGTGGCGCGCAAGAACGTGTTGTTTTTGCGAGAGATCTTGTAAGACCCTTCGGAATTGCCTTCCATGACGACTACGTTTACATCGGCAACATGTCCAGCCTGGTTCGCTTCAAATATGACCCGAAGACTTCACAGCGGATGGGCGAGGCAGAGAAGCTGCTTGATTTGCCCGGCGGTGGACACGACACCCGCAACGTTGCCATCACACTCGATGGCAAACACGTTCTGGTGGCAGTCGGCTCCGCCAGCAACATTAGCACTGGTGAACCTCCCATGCGCGCTGCCGTCACCATTTGCGATCTGGACGGCAAGAACGCTCGGCAGTATTCGACCGGTTTGCGCAATCCCGTCGGCCTGGCGATCAATCCCGTCACCGGCGTTGCGTGGGTCACAGTCAACGAACGCGATGAACTGGGCGACGATCTTCCGCCGGACTATCTCACCAGCATCAAGGACGGCGCCTTTTACGGTTGGCCCTACAGCTACATCGGAAGCAACGTCGATCCTCGCGTCAAGCCGCAAATGCCCGATCTGGTAGCCAAAGCGACCATTCCCGATGTTTTGCTCGGCTCGCACGTCGCTCCCTTGGAATTTACTTTTTACAGCGGCAAACAATTTCCACCCAGCTATTACGGCGGCGCCTTTGTTGCCGAACACGGTTCCTGGAATCGCGCCAGCCGCTCCGGCTATCAGATAGCTTTCGTCGCATTCAAAGACGGCCAGCCTTCCGCTGACCCCGTCCCCTTTATGACCGGATTGGTGCCCGACCCTAAAGGTGACCTCGTCTATGGCCGGCCGGTAGGCGTAACCACCGGTCCCGACGGCTCCCTGTTTGTTGCCGACGACGGCATCGGCGTAATCTACCGCATCACCTACGGCTACTAATCTTCTTCGCCTAAAGGACGCAGCGAAGAGGAGCGTTTAACACTCGTCCAGTAGGGTCGCAGCAAGCGCCCCGGCTTGACAGACTGCAAACACAGCTCATCTTCGTACAGGGAGTGCGGCATCCCAGCCGCCGCTTCTTTGCGCACAAGGAACGAGGTCGGCTTCGACGCCTACGTGCAACATCCTGCTTGTAGCGATCATCGCTGGAGCGTAGTCTTCCAACGTCGCTGTTTTCGCGCCCTTTCTGTCAGCCGCCTGTTTCCGAGTTGTAACAATTTGTTTATGGACGCGAAATGCTCAGCGCGCTAACCTTTTCCCCTTATGCAACCGCCCAAATTGGACATCGCGCGGATCCCTACCAGTAATGGTACGGTGGTCGCGCAGCTAACCGGTAAATTGAGCCTGGAGACCGTCAGCGGCTTTCTGCAGGAGCTTCGGCAAGTCGAGGCTAGCAAGCTTATCTTGAACATGAGTGGCGTGACCTTCCTCGATTCAGCCGGCGTGGGTGCTCTGGTTCAGCTGTTCGTGCACCGCAAGAGCAAATCGCAGAAGTTCGCGGTGGCAGCGCTCACGCCACAAGGCGTCGCCGTCATGCAAGTTTCCGGCCTAGTTAGGTTGCTGCCAACATTCGCCACAGTGGAAGAAGCCTCCGCAGGCTAGACCAGGTTCACGGGAATTTAGTCGCGGTTCACGAAAAAAATCATCACTTTAAACTAGGATCACCCAACCGTCATTCCGAGGAGTAAAGCGACGAGGCATCGCTCTTCAATTGATGCGCAATAGAAATTGCTCGCTGCGTTCAAAATGACCGACCAGCCTTCTCCGTCCCGAGGTCAGTGTGGCGTCCATGAAGGATGCGACGAGAACAGCCCATCCACAATGCCGATCTGGTAAGCGACTACCAATCCAAATACCAGGCTCAAGACGCCCGTCCCGGCCACCATCGTCCGGCCGATCCACGCAAACCGATTCCCGCCTACTGTAACCGGCACCGCAAACGCTAGCGTCATCAGCATCATTCCGACAATCGTTCCAATACCGAAAAGCAGCAAATAGAAAATCGCCCAGCGCGCATCCCGGATCGTTCCCAGCACCAGTAACGCAACCGCCGCGGAGCCCGCCAGCCCGTGCACGATTCCGATGAGCAGCGGCCGCAGCACATCAAACCAGCCCAGCTTCCTAAACGGTTCGCCCAGCCGATGCGGCGGCTCGATTTCCTCAGCGTGGTGCTGCGCACCACCCTCATGCGAATGCGGGTGAACATGGATTTTTCCGGCATGAAAATGCACATGGGAATGTTGCCTCGCGTGCGCTCGAAGTGAATCGGGATGTGTAGGAGAAAGTTTGTGGCTGATCCAGCGCAGCGCGCCGGTAAGGTTCAGCACGCCCAGCAGGATCAGCATCAGCGCCACGGAAAATTCCAGCGCCAGGCCCAGCCGCGGCGGAATCACAAGTCCAAAAAGGATAATGGCGGCGCCGACCACCAGGATGGTGATGGTGTGGCCAACTCCCCAAAGCATTCCAATCACCCCTGCGTGTGGGATCGATTTCTCACGGCTGACAATGGTCGACACCGCAACCACATGGTCAGGATCAGTGGCATGCCTCATCCCCAAAAAGAATCCAATGCCAAGAATCAGCAAAGCACTAGTCATAGTCGCATGCCCAGAATAGTCGAAAGTAACGTAGGAAAGGAAGTTGGCGCGTCAAGGCGCTTCGCAGTTCTTACTTTTTTTCCACTCAGTTGGCGAATCAAATCTAGTTCGGCTTGGCAGTCCAACCGCTGACGGCTGTTGCGTGCACTATTCCGTTTTCAGCAAGCGAATCAGTTCGGCGGCGGCGTGAGGCAGGCGTGCGCCTCGGCGCGAAACCAAATACACGTGGCGCGGCAAGTTCAATTGCCTGACTTTTACTTCTTTCATCCAGCCGCGATCGATCTCCCAGGCAACGCACATGCGCGGCACAATGGCTACGCCCATGCCCATCTGCACGAAGCGCTTGATGCTTTCAATTGTGGGCATTTCAATGGGCATATTCAAAGTAGTGCGATTGCGTCCGAACAACTCGATCACCCGCCGCCGAAATGGCGATTCCACGCTGTGTGCTACAAAGCTTTCGTTTTCAAGATCCGTCACGTCCACCTCTTTGCGTTTCGCGAGTGGATGTTTTGGCGGCACTACCAGCGTCAGTTCGTCTTTCAAGATTTCCGTGGCTTGCAGTTGCGCTTCGCGCGGCACAAACGAAACCGCCCCCAGATCCAGCCGGTAATTCAACACCTCGTGCGGAATATCGCGGGAAAACATGCGGTGAACACGAATCTGTATGCCCGGATGAAGCTTTCTGAACTGCCCCAGCGCCGGCAGCAGTGCATGAATCGAGCTTTCATTCACGCCCAGCGACAATTCGCCGCGATTCAAACCGCTTAGTTCCGACAGACCTTTCTTGACTTCATCGCGCAGATTGATCAGGCGCTCCGCATAGTCTCGCAGCAGCGTCCCGGCGTCGGTCATACGCACGGGACGCGCGCCGCGCACGAAGAGTGGCTGGCCCAGGCCGTCCTCCAGCTTTCGAATGGTCAAGCTGACCGCCGGCTGCGTGCGGTAAAGGCGTTCCGCGGCGCGGGAGAAGCTGCCCTCACGCGCCACCGTCAAAAATACCTGCAATTCGCTGAGATCCATGAATCCCTTGCCTGACAGTATAAGACAGAATTATCGAATGGAGAATAAAGATAAATTTGACCCGCATAGGCAAACTCTGCGTTACTGGTAACAAGGACATCCCATGGACCTAGTGCGCATCTTCGATACCACTCTGCGCGACGGCGAACAGTCGCCCGGCTTCTCCATGAACACCGACGAGAAAATCCGCATGGCCCGCCAACTTGCCAAGCTGGGCGTGGACACCATCGAAGCCGGATTCCCTATCTCAT
>DATBBY010000107.1:0-43194 GCA_036270765.1 Candidatus Acidiferrum sp. | reverse complement strand
CTCGGAAGTCCGTCGGATCACCAGCGGCTCGGCGAGTTCTTCCCCGCCGCCGATAGTCACCACCGCCAGCTCCGGAGAAAACCCCTCGACATGATGCTTTTCCTTGTCGATGAAGCTGCGCGGAATCAACATTGGAAACGCGACATTCTGGTGCCCAGTAGCCTTGAAGCGCCGGTCAAGCGCCGCCGTGACGTTTTCCCATAACGCCCAGCCATACGGCCGCACAACCATGCAACCGCGCACCGGCGCGTAATCGGCGAGCTGCGCCTTTAAAACAAGTTGGTTGTACCACTCCGAAAAATCTTCTGCGCGAGTAGGAAGCTTTTCTTCAGCCATTCGGGCGTTTGACCTGTTCTCCTGCTTTTCTTAGGGTTTGCAGCGGCTAACTTTTTCAGAAAAAATAAATGGTTAGTGACTACGAAGCGTAGCGAACGCCCAGCACACTGTCAACGCGCCTCCGCGGCGAACAAGGCATTCACCATTCATTTACCCCGCATTAATAGCACGGGAGCAGACTTCACTTCCGGCCCAGAAGTCACTTCAAATTTGAAAATTGAGGAGAGACCATGTCCAAACAAGCTGCGGAACACCATCACCAAGCCGCCGAACATCATGACCATGCTGCCCGCCATCATCGCGAGGCCGCAAAACACCACGAGTCGGATAACCACGAGTCAGCTGCGCATCACGCTCATACCGCCCAGGGCCATCTTGAACACGCCATACACCACGCCGCTGAAGCGGCAAAGTCTCATGTCGAGCACCACGGCCATAAAACAAAAGCCGCCGGACGTTAATCCCCTGCCAGCGGCGGTAACGCCACGTTGATGACGAAGAGGGGCGACACTCTAAAGCGGTGTCGCCCCTCTCGTCATTTTTATGGAATTGCTAGTTGCCGGTTCCGGGGCCGAAAGATACGCCACGCAGAACTTCCAGGTTGCCTGCCGACCGCAGGGTTGTGAAGGTTTCCCCATTAGGTGCATTGGGCCCACCGGCGGCCAAGCTGTCGGTAATCGCGACGAGTTTATTCGGATCAGCGCCCTGATCGCCGTTTCCACTCACTGTCGAAGTTATCGCGTAAATGGTTGCAGTGCCGTCCCCATTCACGACGCCAGTAAGGTTGCGAAGGCCGTCAGTCGCGGGAGCCCAGGGAAGTCCGCTCACGGGATTGTTTCCGGCCAGATAGCCGGGGATGACGTAAGGTTTGCCCAGGTCTAGCCCCGCCTCCAAGGTATAAGCGAGCTCCCATTGTTGCTTAGCGGCATCGAATACCCACTTTTGCAAACCCGCAGTCGTCTGAGCAGCAGCCTTTGTATATGTATTAGTCGCGGCAGAAAAGGTATTGTCGCCGCTACCTTCATCTGCAATGTACACCGTGTTGGCGTTGGCAAACCAAATGCCAAATGGAAACGCGTTTGTCGAGGTTCTGGCGAGAATGGTGTTAAATCCCTTCAAAATGCACATATTATAGGGAACCACGCCCTCCGACTGTAGCAGGGTTGGATCATAAGCAATCCCCGCTGTCGGCAACGCCGTCGAAGGCTGCGGAAGGCCAACTCCGCCAGCGCCCCCCGCTGGGGTCGGGCAAGCCAGGCCGGTAGTATCAATGAAATAAACGGTGTTGACTCCATTTCCGCCACTGCCCTTGGAAAGATAAATGACGTTGTTGAATATCGTGAGGCCCCGGAAATTCGTGTCCTTTCCGACCTTATCCGCCTTCTTGCCTAGTTGCGTGATGTTGAAGCTTCCTACCGGCGTCGGAGCTTCTGGCTTTTGCGCGACAAGCTCCTTCACATCCGGAGTGAGTATCTGTGTGCCAGCCCCGGTAATGATGCCATCGGGCTGAGGATTAGCTCCGTTGCCGGCATTGCCGGCGGTGTACACCACGTTCGCCCCGTTTGTATTGTTCAGGATCGCCGCGCGCCCGTTGTTGCCGCTGTACGCGTTGGTTTTGGTGAACTTGAAATTTCCCTTCTGGTCCAGTTGCGCGACGACACGATACGCACTCTCCCCGACGGGATTTGTCGGATCGACCGCCCCGGCAGTATTGGAATTTGATACGTCAATCGCGTCGATGGGCGCAAGGTAACCCATAAAGGTGAGATAGCTATGGTCAGTCGAAAGATTCAGGGCCAGTTCTGATTTTGAGCTGAAGCTGGTAACCATCTGGTCCTTCGTCGGTGGAACGCCATTTTGCAAGCTGTTTGGAACCTCAAGCGTATTGATTAGTGAGCCCGACGTAGTGATCTGATCGAGGAAAATCTTCGAGGTAATGCCGAAGCTGCTGTCGACCGTGTCATTGTTCCAAACATATGGATAAGTGCCGTCGTTTATTGCGGTGGTCGGCGGGTCGGTGCAGGAACCTGAAGCAGACGAGCAGTTTGGCGGGAGAGCGGTCACCCCTACTACGATAGTATTTGGATTGTTGTCATAAACGCTGCGGCTGACCACCAGATTCTTGGGGAAAAAAAATGAGCTGCCGTTTTGGCTAAACGCTACGCCACTAGCGATAAAAATAATCATTAAAATTACAGCGAGCTTCGGCGCTAGTGTGGAAATAGCGCGATGCTCTCCGGGCTTTACCATCTTGAGACTCCTTTTTGATTTTGGACGAGCATCTGAGGCTGGCCCTCCAATATTTCGGAGTCATGAAACTTTCGTGAACCTTCCGCAAAACAAGACGGTGGGAAGTCCAGCTTCAGAAATCAAAAAATGAATCGGCAAGAACCTGCGGTCGAAACCCATTACTTCTGCACTACACATCCGCCTATTCCTGTTGTTCTTCCCCACTGTTGTTCGTCGCGCAACGCGTGTGGACCCCATGGTGGCGCTACGATATGAGTAGTGATCGGAAACTGACGTACTAAACATCCGTCAAGTTTGTTGACTGCGTGACGCCCTTGCGAACCTTGCCAGCAAGTTCTGCCGGCATTATCATTTCCTCGCCAGACAACAGCCGACATCCGCGAGGGCCAAATGAAACGTCTCCCCTTTACACTTCTCTGCTCAATTTTCGCGCTGACTTTATTTTCCTCAAAAGCCAACGCCCAGGACTGGGCCCAAGCGCAGCTCAAGAAATCCCCTCGTCATCGCGAGTGGGTCACCGTCAAACATGATTCGCGCGCGGTCCAGACATTCATCGTGTACCCCGAATCAAAAGACAAAAGGCCCGTGGTCCTGATCATTCACGAAATTTTTGGCCTCACCGACTGGGCCCAGGAACTTGCCGATGAAGTCGCGGAGGCCGGTTACATCGCCGTGGCTCCGGATCTGCTCTCCGGAATGGCCCCCAACGGCGGACGCACCTCTGATTTTCCCGGCGATAAAGCCATCGAGGCTATAGGCCATTTGAATCCCGATCAAATCACCGCCGATCTCAATGCCGCAGCCGATTACGCGCTGAAATTGCCCGCCACAAACGGCAAACTTTTTGTGGCCGGTTTCTGTTGGGGAGGCGGCCAGACGTTCCGTTTCGCAACCAATCGTCCGGATCTTGCCGCTGCATTTGTATTTTACGGCCCGCCACCAGACAAAGATGCCATGGCGCGAATCAAAGCCCCAATTTACGGTTTCTACGCCGGTAATGATCAGCGTATCGGCGCCACCATACCCGACGCCATCGCCAATATGAAAGCCGCAGGCAAAACTTTTGAGCCTGTCACCTATGACGGCGCGGGCCACGGTTTCATGCGCGCCGGAGAAGCGCCTGACGCCAAAGAAGCCGACCGCAAAGCGCGCGCCGACTCCTGGAAACGCTGGAAGAGCGTCATGGAGCGTTTGAGCTAGCTCCGCCGCACCACCAATTGCAAAAGAGCCGCGTTTTCTTAGGCTCTCGAGAAAATGCCAACGCAGAAAAATAGCCGCGCGCGTCTTCTCTGTCTCGTTACCGGAGCGAACACCGGAATTGGTTTCGAAGTGGTGCGCGGATTAGCGGCCGGTGGCGCAAGCGTCATCCTGGCGTGCCGCGATTCCGCGAAAGGTCAAGCCGCGCTCGATACCATCGCCCGCGAATTTCCCAGCGCCCCTATCGAATTACTCATCGTCGATCTCAGTAGTCAGCGCTCCATCCGCGCGGCCGCGCGCACCTTCCTCGAAAAAAACTCCATACTGGACTGCCTGGTCAACAATGCCGCTGTCGGATTGCCGCAACGCCAGGAAAGCCCTGACGGCATTGAGCTGACTTTTGCCACCAACGTCCTCGGATATTTTCTGCTGACCAATTTGCTGCTCGACGCGCTGCGCCGCGCGCCAGCCGCGCGAATCATCAATGTGTCGTCAAAACTAGCGGCCGGCCTCGATTTGAATGACGTGGAATTCAAGCACCGCAGCTACGACGCTATCGCCGCTTACTCGCAGAGCAAGCAAGCCAATCGCATGTTGACCTGGACGCTGGCTCGCCGCCTGCAAGGTTCCAGCATCACCGCTAACGCCATGTCTCCTGGCGCGGTAAATACCCGCCTGTTGCAAACTTTTGCGCCAAACATGACTGGAAAAACGCCCAGCGAAGGCGCGGACACCATTCTATGGTTGGCCACCAGTCCCGACGTTGCCGGTCTCACAAATCGCTTCTGGGCCGATCGTAAGGAACAGCACTGCCAGTTTCACGACGCGGCTGCAGAGGAAACGCTATGGAAACTTTGCGAAGCGATGACCACACCCGGGAATTCCTGATCCGTCACTATGCTTTCCACGAGCCTTCGCAACTCCAATAATTCAGAAGACTCGCCCTCCCGCGCAACTGAGAGTGAAGAGTTACAGCAGGAATCCCTGCGTATGGCAGGTTTGTACGATGCCCAGCCTGTTGTCGGCGCCGACCTTATGCTTCATTCGGTATAAATGATTCTTCACCGTTTGCTCCGACAAGCAAAAACGATTCGCAATTTCCTTGTTCGTGAGCCCCTCCGCAATCAGCGGAATCAGTTGCTGCTCTCGGCGCGTCAAACCCAACTGTTGCCGCACCGCTGCCGAAGGCAAACTCGTTGCCTCGCGCTCGAAATAATTGAACAACAGGCCGCAAAGCGAGTTCGGACACGATGCTTTCCCGGCATGCACCGCTTCCAACGTTTCCCACACATCTTTAACGGATGCTCCCATCAACAGATAACCCCAGATCCCAGCGCGCACATACTGCAGAAACTCCCGCTCCGCACCCGTGCCAGCGAACATCACGATACGCACGCCCGGCGCAGCGATCCGCACTTTGCGAATGTTCGATATATCGCTGTCGAGATTTCCGCAAGACGTAAGCAACAATACGTCCGGTGAATCTTCAAGAATCTTTTCGATGCGAAATATCTCATCCGCGCCGCCGTCAAGCATCTCCAGGCCGGCATGGTTCACCAGCATTCTCGTTAAACCTTCGTGCCACGCGCGGTTACCGAATCTGCTCGCACGCGAATCTTTCTTAAGCTTTGGGACATGTCACAAGACTTCAAACTGTCTGTTGTTATATAAGTCCCGCTTCCTTTACTGCTGTCTTTCAACTCCGTTGGCGCTGCGTCCCCTGCATGTAAACCCCATCGCGCACTGGTATTCATCATTTGCTAAAGCCTCCGAGTTCATGGAACTCTCCTGCGGCGCCGTCACACAGATTGCGAACTCCGCCAGGCTGGACGCCGTAAGAGACCCTGCAATTCCCCGACCGCGCCGATAAAAGCTAAAAAGGTTGTTTGCACCAGCGGGTCTCTGGCAAAGATTAGGGTTAGCATTTTCAAATTCAGAACAGCGGCCCACAGTAAAGTCCCACTCCGGTACCACTCCCAATTTGGAACCACATTGTTTTATCCTCTGTTCTCCTATACAAACACGCCGATCGCTTTCTGGTACCTGAGTACTACGATAATTTTCTGGCGGGCTACTATCAGCGGGGTACGGTTGCGCTATGGTTTTACTTTCGCACGCGGCGCACACTTGCTAACGATTTAGATGTTTAGCGGGAGAGGTGATTTGCCATGGCAATCAGGCGCGAACTCCTGAAGCAGACCGTGAACCAACCATTGACCGCCGGCGGCCCGTCCACCCGGTCCCCGATTTCCGAGCGCCGCAGCAGCCGTCGCTGCAAGATTACTCAGGTGATGCGCATCCGCCCATCCGACCCCGAACAGGAATACTTCGATGACTTCCGCGGAACGGTCAGCGTCTCCCGCAGTGGGATGTATTTCCACACTACGGAACTGGGTTACGAAGTGGGCCAGCGCCTTTTTATCACCATACCGTATCCCAGCGATCCCACTGTAATTGGCCGCGAATACCTTGCGGAAGTCGTTCGTAAGGACAACTTGCCAAACGGCATGATCGGGATCGGGTTCAAAACCCTGATGGAAATCACCGAACAACCCGGCTACTCCTTCGACGCGCCCAGCCGAGAGAACTAAGTTCATATCAAAAAAAACAGGGCACCCCGATCGTGCCGGATGCCCTGCCCAGTTCATTCTGTTTACTTACTGAAGTTTTGCCGTCCGCGTATTTACGCCGTGACTGGTTTCCCCACGCTGATCTTTCCCTTGCCCAACACGCTCAGCGTGCGGTGTCGAACTTTTCCCAGTTGCCGGTTGATGGGGTGCGTGCGGCTCAGAAACCCCACCACTGGGGGCCGCCGTGGCACCAGTTTGTTCATCGCGATATTAAGCCGCACATCGCGACGCGCGAATTTCATCCCCGCCTGTAAAGCTTCCACCGCCTCATCGCGGCGGCCCGCGGATTTATACACGTCCGCAAGATTCAGATACAGTTGCGCCTGATTGCGCTTCATTTTTACCGCGGAATCGCACAACCTTTCCGCTTCTCCCCATTTTCTTTCAGAGCGAGCCAGCACCACCCCAAGGTAGGACATGTAATATGGATTGTTGCGGTCCAGGTCCACCGCGCGGCGCAAATGCGGGAGAGCTCTTGCCGCATGATTGTCGCGCAACAAAGTCAGACCGGTCTTGAATTCCCGGAAGGCTTCCGTTTCCATCATGGAGTCCCCTTGTTAGCGAGTTTCATTGCGAAATTCTGGGAATTCTGTGCACGCACGCCACCCTAAACCCGCCCCCGTAACAGGCTTTCCACTTATTGCGACAGGCAAAAGTTGAACGGTCTTAACATGAAGAACCAGCCGGACAAGGACGAAAAGACCGAGCAGCGTTACGTTAAGGATTCCCATGCGAGTGGAGAGATTACTCGCCCAATGTTTTGGAAGCTACTGGCCTAACGGCCAGTCTTGGGACAGCCGGACTCATTGACTAAGGTCTTGATCGTTGAATTTTCTGCGACTACGGTTTGCGCGGCTTCCGCGGGGTTTATCGGACTATCAAGCGCTAACTTGCACGCGACTGGCGGCACGGACATTCATGCGCGCAGCATAAATCGAAAAACGCCCGGCCAGCTCTGCCACCTGTTTACGCACACGTTGTTCCACAGTGCTGTCGCCCATATGCTCAAGCACATCTGCGACCCAATCGCCGACCTCTTGCATCTCCGGTTCTCGCAAGCCTCGCGTAGTCACCGAAGGGCTGCCCAGGCGTATTCCTCCACCTTTCATCGGCGGCAGTGGATCAAAAGGAATCGAATTCTTATTGACCGTAATTCCAGCGCGATCCAGCGCTTTTTCGGCGTCCGTTCCGGTGATGCCGCGCGAATGCACTTCTACCAGGAATAAATGATTGTCCGTGCCTCCGGTAACAATCCGAAAACCGCGCTTGGCGATCGCTGCGGCCATGGCCTTGGCATTCAGCGCCACCTGCTTCTGATATTCCTTAAACGATGGCTCCATCGCTTCCTTCAAGCAAACCGCTTTGGCCGAGATGATGTGAACCAACGGTCCGCCTTGCGTCCCGGGAAACGTCAATTTATCCAATTCTTTCGCGAAGGCCGTCTTGCACAGCACCAATCCCCCGCGCGGTCCTCGCAGCGTCTTATGCGTGGTGGTGGAAACAAAATCCGCGTGCGGCACCGGGCTCGGATGGATTCCCGCCGCAACCAGGCCCGCGATATGCGCCATATCCACAAAAAATAACGCCCCCGCAGCTTTGGCAATTTTGCCGATGCGCTCAAAATCGATGATTCGCGAATAGGCGCTCGCCCCCGCCACAATCATTTTGGGTTTATGCTCCTGCGCTAATTTCTCCAGTTCCTGGTAATCGATGCGCTCGTCTTCCTTCCTCACCCCATAGGGTACAAATTTGTACATGCGCCCGGAAAAATTCAGCGGGTGCCCGTGAGTCAAATGCCCGCCGTGTGCCAGGTTCATTCCCAACACGGTGTCGCCCGGTTGCAGCGCCGACATGTACACCGCGACGTTGGCCGACGTTCCCGAATGCGCCTGCACATTGGCATGCTCGGCCCCGAACAAGTCCTTCGCGCGATCGATGGCCAGTTGTTCCACTTTGTCCGCATATTCGCAGCCGCCGTAATAGCGCTTACCCGGATAGCCCTCCGCGTATTTATTCGTGAAAATGGAGCCCATGGCTTCCAGCACCGCCTCGGAGACCAGATTTTCCGAGGGGATCAGCTCCAGCCCAGTGGCCTGCCTGCGCGCTTCCTCGCGCAACAGATCGGCGATTTGCGGATCGACAACGTCGAGCGGTCGATTCATGCGCTCATTTTCATTGGTGGTAGGACTCATCATCGCTCCTGCACGCCGAAGGATAGCAGCCAAAATTCTATCGGACCGCGCCGCACCGCGCAAACCAGTCGTTAATTCCTGTCCGCGCTCCTGTTTTCGACTACAGCAAAGTTCCGTGCAGAATCAGCAGTGCCACGGAAAAATAAATGCACAAGCCGGTCACATCCACCAGGGTGGCTACAAATGGAGCCGAACTTGCCGCCGGGTCGAATCCCAATCCGCGCAAAATAAACGGCAACATGCTCCCCGCCAGCGTTCCGAACATCACTACCCCAATCAAACTGGCCCAAACCGTAAAGGCCAGCAGCAAGTAGTGCGTACCGTAATTCGTAAGATGCAGATGTTGCCACAATACAATGCGAAAAAACCCAATCACGCCCAGCATGAACCCCAGCGCGAGTCCTGAAATCACTTCCCTGCGAAACACTCGGAACCAGTCGCGCAACTTCAATTCCCGCAACGCCAGCGCGCGAATAATGAGCGACGCCGCTTGCGACCCGGAATTCCCGCCGCTGCTGATTACGAGGGGCACAAATAGCGCCAGCACTACCGCTTTGGCAATTTCTCCTTCGAAAAATGACATTGCCGTGGCTGTCAGCATCTCTCCCAGGAACAGCGCCGACAGCCAGCCGCCTCGCTTGCGAATCATTTCCCATAAGCCAACTTGCGTGTACGGCGCATCCAGCGCTTCCGAACCGCCGAGCTTTTGAATGTCCTCGGTGGCTTCCGACTGCGCCACGTCCAGCATGTCATCGACAGTCACAATCCCCAGCATGTTTCCCTGCGCATCGGCTACCGGCAGCGCCACGCGGTCGTATTTTTCGAATAGCGCCAGCGCAGTCTCGCGGTCGTCCATGGCGTGCAAGAAAACCAGCGCGGGATCGGCAATTTCAGTAACCTTAGTTTGCGGGTCGGCCAACACTAACGAGCCTAACCGTAAGTCTTCGAGCAATTTCCCATTCGCATCCAGGATGTACACGACGTTCAGCGTTTCACTTCTGTGTCCGACCTTGCGAATATGCTCGAGCGCCTCGCCGGCAGTCATGTGCGGAGAGATGGTCACATAATGCGGGGTCATGTAGCGCCCCACGCTCTCCGGTGGATAACCGAGTAACTCGCGCGATTCCCTCAACTCTTCCGGTGAAAGCTCTTCAATAAGTTTCCGCGTAACTTCCGCGGGCATTTCTCCAAAAAATTGTGTGCGGTCGTCAGGACGCATCTGGTTGAGCATGCGTTTCACTTCGTCCGCCGTCAGTGAATGAATCAATTCCTTTTGCTCGCTGGGCGCCAGGTACCCAAACACTTCCGCGGCGCGCTCGCGGGCCACCAAGCGAAACACAATGGCGCGTTCTTTGGGCGGCAACGCCGTTAACATTTCCGCTATATCGGAAACGTGGGTGCGTTCCAACTTGGTGCGCAATTCTTCCCAACGCTGTTGCGCGACCAGTTCTGTCCATTCCGAGGGTGAAACGATTGCAATCATTGGCACTCTCACTCTTCCGGCGAAGTTAAATCAGTCCGGCTATTATGCAGTCTTCGCGATGGGCAGAAACTACATTTCCCCGAGATGACTTATTCTCACTGTTTGTGCGATTCTTCTTCTTCCTCATAGAGGTATCCAGGACAAGATGGCGCAGAAGAAATTTCGAGACTTGACGGAAAAAGAAATTCTGGCCCTGGCCATTGCTTCCGAAGAAGAAGACGGCCGCATTTACGGGGAGTTCGCCGAGGGCTTGCGTGATTCGTACCCCGCGACCTCGCAGATGTTTGAAGAAATGCGCGAAGAAGAAGTGGTCCACCGCGATCGCTTGATGGCTATGTTTCGCGAACGCTTTGGCGACCGCATCCCCTTGATTCGCCGCGAAAACGTGAAGGGCTTTTTGACCCGCAAGCCCACCTGGCTGACTCGCCCACTCGGCGTGAACGTAGCCCGGCGCCAGGCGCGTGTAATGGAAATGGAAGCGGCCCGATTTTATGACAAAGCCGTAGCACGGATCACCGATGTTTCCATTCGCGAACTTTTGAACAAGCTGGCCGATGAAGAACGAAAACACTCCGCTACCGCCGGCGATCTGGAAGAAAAACACCTGACCAAGGACGCCCGCGCGGAAGAAGACGAATTGCATCGCAAGCTTTTTCTCTTACAGTTTGTACAGCCAGGCCTTGCTGGACTCATCGACGGCTCGGTATCCACACTGGCCCCTTTATTTGCCACCGCGTTCGTCACGCACAAAAGCGCCGATGCTTTTCTCGTGGGCTTGGCGGCCAGCATCGGCGCGGGTATTTCTATGGGCTTCGCGGAGTGGGGCTCGGACGATGGCTCGCTCACTGGCCGGGGCTCGCCGTGGATTCGCGGAACTACCATCGGCATGATGACCACCGCTGGTGGCCTGGGACACACGCTTCCGTTCTTAATTTCCAATTTCCACATCGCGATGGTGATCGCCGTCATCGTGGTGGCCATTGAACTTACGGCCATCGCTTACATTCGACATCGCTATATGGATACGCCGTTTTTGCAGGCGGCATTTCAAGCCATCGTCGGGGGCACCCTGGTTTTTCTTACCGGCTATTTGATCGGCAGCTCGTAACGTAAAATGACGCGCGCGCTTACGCTTTGCAAGTTTTTTGACGATCGCGTTGTGGGGCTATACCGTGGGCAGAAGTATCTCGGCGACTAATTTATCCGCAGGTGTGACTCTCGGGTCAGTGGTGTAATTCTCGATGCAGTAGTCGTCTCGCATTTGTATTTTCTTCTCCGCGACAATCTCAAATACGCGGCCCGATGCTTGCGGCAAGTCCGTGTACGGCCCGGTCAAAACAAATTTCATGTATTTTCCGCCTTTAAATTTTTCATAGGCCAAGCCCTCGGGGAGTTGTTGTGGCGCTGCCGCGAGCGAAACCCCTGCACGATAAATCTTCGGTCCCGCTTTGTAGAGGCTCGTATAGCCGGTGATCTTGTTGTGCTCAGAAATTGCCGGAATAGATTTGTGCAAGTCTCCCCAAGCCCCCGGAGCGGTATTTTGAAACGGTCCAATCTTTTCAAGAAAGACGTAATGCATTTCCGGCCAAGTCACAATTACCGGTGTTTCGGTAAGATTCATAAATTTCGTTTCCTTTTGTCGGATTGAATGCCTGCTTATCTTGGAAGAGTTATCTCCGAAAAGCAAAACATTGTCCCCGAGCGGCCTGTCTGGCGACGTCGGGACACCCCACAAAACGCGCAGACGGCTGTCCGTAAACTGGGCTTTAGGACAGATGGCGGCAACGTCGCGAGCAGCTAGGATTCAGCTCGTCGCCTCATCCTTAAAACTTACTAATATTCGGAGAACGAATGCGCACACGAATCATTTTGCCCGCAACTTTGCTGCTGGGAGCTATGCCTTTTGCCGCGAATGCCACGGAATCGACCGCCGTTACCGCGATCGTGGACAAAATCGTGACTCAGGAGCAGGTCGAAGTGCAGATGCTGCGCCGCTATTCGCCGCTGGTGGAGACCTATATCCAAACGGTACGGCCAGACAAAGAGCTGGGTGCGGTTCCCGACGGGGACCGATATTTCCTGGGGCGCGCGGAATTAGCCAAGGGTGTGGAACTTGAGCCGCTCATCAATGACAGCGGAAAACACAAACTGCTGCTCAGTGTCGGCCGCTTTTTCTCCAGCGACTTTTTGCCGCGCGGATTCCTGCAGATGATTTATCTGGATGCAGACGGCTTCGACCGCCAGCACTACAAGTTCACCTACGCAGGTAAGGAATTTCTGGGAGAAGTACGCTGCGTGATTTTTGACGTTGACCCGTTGCCGGGCGCGGGCAAGGGCCGCTTTGCAGGGCGCATCTGGGTGGAAGATCAGGATTACCACATCGTTCGGTTCAACGGCGCATTCACGGGATCTAACGCCAGCAGCTTTTATTTTAACTTTGACAGCTGGCGCTCCAACTCCGCGAAAAACGAATGGCTCCCGTCCTTTGTGTATAGCGAAGAAGGAAACGTGCAGTACGGTAAGCGCAAACATTCCGCGTTCCAGGCCTTCAAAGCACAGACCCGCTTGTGGGGTTACGAACTGAATCAACAACACCCGGAACAAACCCTTACCAGCGTAGAGGTCGAAGGGCCGCAAATCACGGATCAAGCGGAGCTTGGCAAAGGCTATTCCCCGCTGCACGCCAGACGCGCGTGGGAGCGCCTCGCCGAAGACAATGTCGCGGGCAAGATGCAGCGAATGGGCCTGATGGCGCCTTCCGGTGACGTGGACAAGCTGCTCGAAACCGTGGTCAACAACTTGGAAGTGACCAACGATCTGGACATCCAACCGGAAGTTCACTGCCGCGTGCTGATGACCTCCACGCTGGAGTCCTTCACCATGGGCCACACCATTGTATTGAGCCGTGGATTGATCGACGTCCTACCCGATGAAGCCAGCCTGGCGGCGATTCTTGCTCACGAACTTGGCCACGTGACGCTGGGCCACCGCATGGACACGCAGTTTGCGTTTTTCAGCCACCTGCGTTTTGACGATAAAGAAACGTTTCATCACTTCGGATTTGCGCGCAATGCCGAGGAAGAGGAAGCGGCCAACAAAAAAGGCGCTGAGCTGCTGAAGAAATCTCCTTACCGGGATCAGTCCGGATCGGCGTGGGCATTTTTTCAGGCGTTGCAGGAGCGCGCCAAGGAAATACCTAATCTGATCAGCCCGCACTTGGGCGACAGCATCCCGGGGACCTCGACAATCGCTTCAGCTGAAGCATCGAAGCAGAGCGCAAAGCCGACCGCCAACGTTCTCGCAGCCTTGCCGATCGGCGGACGCATCATCCTTCAGCCCTGGGACGACCGTCTATTGTTGCGCAAATTGGAATCAGAGGGCTCCATCGCGGACTACGAAAAGATGCCCTTTGAAGTGGCACCGTTTCTGGTTTACCTGACGAGGCCGAGCGCGATTTCGCACCCAAATCAACCAGGCGTGGTCGCCGTGAAGTCAGACATAGACATGGATCAGCCGTTACCGCTGACGAAGCCCTAAAGCCCAGACTGTTGATCGCTTTGGGCCGACTGAGTAGCTGCTGCGTCGCGACTCGGTAGCGAGAAGTCTTAGCTGCCTAGTCGGCGCCAGTTAACTCAAGCCATTTACCTGCATAGAAGTAATGCACTACAGACGCCTTTCCCTCAAACGAATCACTAACTCCTTGGTGATCGATTGCTGGTGGCTCGGGCCCATCGTAAGCGCGGCGATGCTTAAGAATGTATTCGCGGTCCACCGCCTCGATGGCACGAGAATATTCGATTGCAGTGCCGCGACCACTCTGAAGGCTGCCCGCATCCGCCCGCGACGCAATTTCCAACGGCTCGCGTTCTGATGCATTTGTAAAAATAAGAATTCTGGAAATGCCATTTAGTGAACAGAGCACTGCCCAGTCAGCGCGTCCTTTGCCGATGAACTCGCCCGTGATCACGTTTTGTAGCTCCTTGCTAGACGACACCTGCGGTATCGTGCATCCGCGACGTTTTAGTTCCCGCCTTATTTCTGTGGGCACTTGAAGAAACGCGGAGGGTGGAAGTCGCGTAACCTGGCGATCTGCCTCTACAATTTTTTCCGTGACTTGCTGAGAAGGTTTGACGTGATCGATGCCCACCACAAGAAAGAACAGTGCGCTCAGAGTGGCCAGGTGATAACTCATTCCCGATCTCCTCGCGTCGTCACGCCGTAGCTAGTCGCTTTGGGCGTGTGCCGGAGTGGCTGCTGCGCCGTGCCTTCGCAGGCTTTGAATAAAGGTTTGCAGCCGGTCCATGTAGATGTACACCACCGGCGTGGTGAACAGCGTGAGCATTTGGCTCAAAATTAATCCGCCGACGATAGTGATACCCAGCGGCCGGCGCAATTCGGAACCTACGCCGCTACCCAACGCCAAGGGCAGCGCGCCAAGCAACGCCGCCATGGTGGTCATCAAAATGGGCCGGAAGCGCAGCAGGCACGCTTCGTAGATAGCTTCCACCGGGGACTTGTGCCCTTCTCGTTCCACTTGCACCGCGAAGTCGATCATCAAAATGGCGTTTTTCTTGACGATACCGATCAGCAGAATAATCCCAATCAACGCAATGATGTTCAGATCCGATTTCATGAAGCGAATCGCCAGCAACGCGCCAATGCCCGCCGAAGGAATGGTGGACAGAATGGTGATGGGATGGATGTAACTTTCGTAGAGAATCCCAAGCACGATATACACGGCGGCCAAAGCAGTGAGTATTAATATTCCTTCCGTGGCCAGCGAATCCTGAAACGCTTGCGCATTTCCTTGAAACATTTCGTGCACGGTGGAAGGAACTCGCAACTCTCTTTGCGCCGCTTCGATATGCTCCACCGCGGGGCCCAATGAAGCTCCCGGCGCAAGATTGAATGACAGCGTGATGGCTGGAAACACGCCCTGGTGATTGACGGACAGCGCGGTATTTGAGGGATCGTAACGCGCAAAGGCGCTAAGAGGAATCAATTTCCCGCTCTTCGAAGGCACATAAATGGTGTTGAGCGCTTGCGGCCCCTCCTGCGCTTCAGGGGCGACTTCCATCACCACGTGATACTGATTCATCCCTTTATAAATATTCGAAACCTGGCGCTGTCCAAACGCATCCGCCAAAGTGTTGTCGATATCCAGAACATTAACGCCCATGCGCGAAGCTGTGTCGCGGTCGATGAACAAAGAGGTTTGCAGCCCCTTCATTTGCTGGTCGCTATTTACGTCGCGCAATTCCGGGATCGCGCGCATGCGCTCCATAATGATCGGCGCCCAGTGATTCAGGTCGTCAAGATTATCGGCCTGCAAAGTGTACTGATATTGCGCACCGCCAAATCGTCCGCCGATGCCGAGGTCCTGAACCGCCTGTAAATACAACGAAGCCCCCGGTATCGCCGCGGTCTTTTCGCGAATGCGCCCGATCACCTCGTCGGCGCTGATCTTGCGCTCTTTCAAAGGCTTCAACGAAGCGAACATCCGCGCTGTCCCGCCACCGTTGCCACCGCCGGCAAAAGAGGCCACGGTATCCACCGCCGGGTCTTGCAAAACAATGTCGGTAAACGCGCGCATTTTTTCAGCCATGGCCGGAAAGGACAGGTCCTGATCGCCCTGAATCAGGCCGCTGATGCGCCCAGTGTCCTGTTGGGGAAAAAATCCCTTTGGAGTCTTCGCGAATAAATAGAGGTTGAGGCACACCGTGCCGATGGTGAGCAACAGGATGAGGAACTGATGACGCAGCACCCACTTCAGCGAAAAATCGTAGGTGCGCAACAACCGATTGAAGGACCGCTCCGAAAAACGGTACAGCCGGTTATGGCGGCCGGTGTCGTGCCGCAAAAACCGAGCGCACATCATCGGCGTGGTGGTAAGCGAAATAAACAGCGACACCACGATGGCCACGCTGAGCACCACTGCAAACTCACGGAAGAGCCGCCCCACGATGCCGCCCATCATCAAGATGGGAATGAAAACCGCGACCAGCGACGCGCTCATGGAAATGACCGTGAAACCTATTTCGCGGGCGCCCTTCATCGCGGCGGCGTAAGGAGCCATTCCCGATTCAATGTGCCGCGCGATGTTTTCAATCACCACGATGGCGTCATCCACGACGAATCCGGTGCAAATGGTCAGCGCCATCAAGGACAAGTTGTCGAGGCTGTAGTGGCAAAGATACATAACGCCAAAAGTGCCGACTAAAGAGAGCGGCACGGCGACGCTGGGAATTACCGTGGCCCACACATTTCGCAGGAACGCGAACACCACAAAAATCACCAGCAGTATGGAGATGATCAGGGCAACCTCCACATCGTGAACCGACGACCGAATAGTGGTGGTGCGATCAATTAGCACGTTCAAATGCAGCGAAGGCGAGATGGACGCGCGCAGCATAGGCAGCATCGGCAGAATGCGATCGACGGTAGCGATCATGTTTGCTCCCGGCTGCCGAAAGACGGCCAGGATTACTGACCGCTGCCCGCCGGCCAGACCAAGGTTTCGAGTGTCTTCCAGCGAATCCACAACTTGCGACACGTCCTGCAGCCGCAGCGCGGAGCCGGCGTGCCCGGCAATAATCAGCGGCTTGTACTCGTAAGCCTTAAAAATCTGGTCGGTATCCGTAATGTTTACGGTTTTCTTATCGTTAGAAACCGAGCCCTTGGCCAGATTAGCGTTCGCGGACTGCAACGCCTTGCGCACTGTTTCCAGGCTTACGCCATAGCTGTTCAACTGCGTGGGATTTACTTCCACGCGAACGGCAGGCCGCGCGCTGCCCCACACGAACACCTGGCCAACCCCGTTTATCTGTGCCAGTTTTTGCGCCAGTATGGAATCGGCCGCGTCATAAATTTCCGCTGGCGGCACGTTGTCGGAAGTCAGCGACAGCAACAAAATGGGCGCGTCCGCGGGATTCACCTTGCGATAGGTCGGCTGGTACGGGAGATCAGCTGGCAGTTGACTGCGCGCCGCGTTGATGGCCGCTTCGACATCGCGAGCCGCGGCATTCACATCGCGATTCAAATCAAATTGCAAAACGATGCCGGTGTTTCCCAGTCCGCTCGAAGACGTCATCTGCGTAACGCCCGCGATGCGGCCGAATTGCCGTTCCAATGGGGTAGCCACCGCCGACGCCATGGTCTCCGGGCTGGCGCCTGGCAAGCTTGCGCCAATCGAAATTGTTGGGAAGTCCACTTGCGGCAAAGGCGCCACCGGCAAGAAATTAAACGCCACCGCCCCAGAAAGAAAAATCGCAATGGTGATCAGCGAGGTTGCTACCGGGCGGCGTATGAACGGAGCGGAGAAGTTGGAAGTAAGGTGCACAGCTAATCTCCCCGCGCCGGACTGGGGGCGTGTCCGTCGCCAGACTCTTCCATGGGATTGCCAATGCGAAACTTGAATCGCTGCGCAAGCCAATCGAACGCCAGATAAACGACCGGCGTGGTGTACAACGTCAGTAGCTGGCTCAAAATCAAGCCGCCGACAATGGTGATTCCCAACGGGCGACGCAATTCCGCTCCCACGCCCGTTCCCAAAGCCAGCGGCAATCCTGCCAGCAGCGCCGCCATGGTGGTCATCATGATCGGGCGAAAGCGCAGCAAGCAAGCTTCGTAAATCGCCTCCAGCGGCACCATGCCTTCTTTGCGCTCCGCCTCCAGAGCAAAGTCAATCATCATGATGGCGTTTTTCTTGACGATGCCGATCAACAAAATAATTCCAATCAACGCAATCACGCTGAATTCCGTGCGACACAACAGCAGCGCCAAAATCGCACCGACTCCCGCGGATGGCAGCGTGGATAAAATTGTGATGGGGTGAATGTAGCTCTCATACAAAACGCCCAGCACGATGTACACCGTGATGAGGGCCGCCAATATCAAGATAGGCTCGTTCGCCAATGAATTTTGAAACGCCGCCGCGGTGCCTTGGAAAAGCCCCTGGATGCTGGGCGGCATATTTAAATCGCTCTTGATTTTGTTGATGGCGTTCACGGCGTCGCCCAGCGCCGCGCCCGGAGCGAGGTTGAACGACAACGTCACCACCGGAAATTGTCCTTGATGATTGAGCGTGAGCGGCGTGCTTCCTGGCTCCATGCGCGTAAAAGCGCTCAAAGGAACCTGCGGCCCGGTCGAGGAGTGCACATAAATGCTCTTAAGCGCGTCAGGGTCCTGCTGAAATTGCGGATCCACTTCCAGCACTACGTGATACTGGTTGAGCTGCGTAAAGATCGTGGAGACTTGGCGCTGCCCGAAGGCGTCGTACAACGTGTTGTCGATATCTGCGGGTAGCACGCCCAGACGCGCGGCGGTGTCGCGGTCGATGGTCAACGTGGCCAGCAGCCCCTGGTTTTGCTGGTCGCTCGCAACGTCGCGAATCTCCGGAACAGCCTGCAGTTTTTCGATAAAGCGCGGCGTCCAGTACGCCAACTCTTTCGGGTCCACATCTTCCAGGCTGTACTGAAACTGCGTGCGGCTTACGCGGTCCTCGACAGTCAGGTCCTGCACCGGCTGCATAAACAAAGACACGCCGTCGACTTTCGCCACTTCCGGTTGGAGGCGGCGAATTACGTCGCTGGCGTTAATTTTGCGTTGCTCCAGCGGTTTCAAATTAATCTGAATGCGCCCGCTGTTCAGCGTGGTGTTGGTGCCGTCTACGCCGATGAAGGACGAGAGGCTCTCCACTGCGGGATCGCGCAAAATAACATCGGCCAACGCCTGTTGCCGCCGCGCCATCGCCGGAAACGAAACATCTTGCGGACCTTCGGAAACTCCCAGAATCACGCCGGTGTCCTGTACCGGGAAAAATCCTTTGGGAACGTAGATGTACAGAAGTATCGTTGCGACCAGAGTGCCGACCGTCACCAGCAAAGTAATGGCGCGATACTGCAACACCACTTTCAGCGTCCGGCCATAACCGGCAATCACGCGGTTAAATGCGTCTTCCGATTTGCGGTAAAACCAGCCTTCCTGCTCGCGAGGCCGGTGGCGCAAAAGTTTGGCGCACATCATCGGCGTGAGTGTCAGCGACACAAAAGCAGAAACCAGAATGGTCACTGCCAGAGTGATAGCGAATTCGCGGAAGAGTCTGCCCACGATGTCGCCCATGAACAACAGCGGAATCAACACCGCGATCAGCGACACCGTCAACGACAAAATTGTGAATCCGATTTGCGACGAACCTTTCAGCGCCGCTTGCAACGGTGATTCGCCTTGCTCGAGGTAGCGAGTGATGTTTTCGATCATGACGATGGCATCGTCCACCACAAAGCCCGTACTGATAGTGAGCGCCATCAAGGAAAGGTTGTTGAGGCTGTAGCCCAGCAGGTACATCACCCCAAACGTTCCCACGATGGATAGCGGCACCGCAAAGCTGGGAATAATGGTGGCGCGCACGCTGCGCAGAAAAAGAAAAATGACCATCACCACCAACCCGATGGTCAACATCAATTCAAATTGCACGTCGGCCACCGACGCGCGAATCGTGGTCGTGCGGTCGGTGAGGATATTCACCTGGATTGCAGCGGGCAAAGAAGATTGCAGTTGCGGCAAGAGTTTCTTGATGCGATCGACGACGGAAATAATATTCGCGCCGGGCTGGCGTTGAATGTTCAGAATGACCGCCGGATTTTTGTTGGCCCACGCTGCTTGCCGCACGTTCTCGGCGCCGTCCACCACGGTAGCTACATCCGTGAGCCGCACTGCCCCGCCGTTGCGATAAGCGATGATGATCGGCCGGTAACTGTCGCTGCCGATGAGCTGGTCGTTGGCGCCGATGGTGTACGCCTGATGTTTTCCGTCAAATGTTCCCTTGGCCTGGTCGACGTTGGCTTGGCTCAACGCGGTGCGCAAATCTTCCAGGCTCAGCCCGTAGGACGCCAGTGCCGTGGGGTTGGCCTGCACGCGCACCGCCGGACGCTGTCCGCCGCTGATGCTGACCAGCCCTACTCCCGTAAGTTGAGAAATTTTCTGCGCCAGCATGGTGTCCGCAAGATCTTCCACCTTCGACAGCGCCAGCGAATTCGAAGTCAGCGCCAGGGTAAGAATCGGCGCATCGGCGGGATTGATCTTGCTGTAAATCGGCGGATTGGGCAGCCCGGTTGGCAACAAATTTGACGCGCCATTAATCGCCGCTTGCACTTCCTGTTCGGCAATATCGATGTTTAAGTCCAACCCGAATTGCAACGTGATGATCGAGCTGCCGAATGAACTTGTGGAAGTCATCTGGTTCAGCCCGGGGATTTCCCCGAATTGTCGCTCTAACGGCGCAGTGACCGAGGAAGCCATCACGTCGGGGCTGGCGCCCGGATAAAACGTCTGCACTTGTATCGTGGGGTAATCGACTTGCGGTAAAGCGGAAACGGGCAGCTGCCGGTAAGCAACGAATCCCACCAACAAGATGCCGACCATCAAGAGCGTGGTCGCCACCGGCCGTAAAATAAACGGCCGCGAAAGGTTCATCGCGAAGCGCCCCTCGCAGGTTGCGCGGTTGGATTAGGAGGAGCGTTTGGCGCTGGCGTTGCGCTGGGATTATTTCCCGCTGCTGGATTCGTGGCGCGACGCGGAATGCCGAAGTTCGGGTTGACCCGGCTTCCATCCTGCAGCTTGTCCTGGCCATCGATGACCACCGTGTCTCCAGGATTCAAGCCGCTACTCAAGCCCGCCTCTTCATTGGTCGACTGGGCGACGGTGACAGTGCGAATTTTTACCACGTTATTCTTATCCACGGCGTACACATACGTGCCCTGCGGTCCGCGTTCGATGGCGGTGACCGGCACCACGGTAAGATTCCGCTTGGTGTCCACCAGCAAATGCACGTTCACGAATTGGTTCGGGAATAAAATATTGTTGTCGTTCGAAAAGGTAGCTTTCAATTTGTAGGTTCCGGTAGTGGTGTCGATCTGATTGTCGATGCTGGCCAGCGTCCCGGAAGCGATCTTGGCGATATCGTCGCGGTCGAAAGCGTTAACGGGAAGCTGCCCACCGGCGCGCAACTTCGCGACGACTTGTGGGAGTTGATCCTGCGGCAAACTGAAAACCACCGAGATCGGCTGCAATTGCGTAATCACCAGCAACCCGCCGGGATCAGTCGCGTGCACCATGTTTCCCGCATCCACCAAACGCAAGCCGATCCTGCCGCTGATTGGCGCAGTAATATGAGTGAACGACAACTGTAATTTTGCGCTATCGATGGTTGCCTGATCGGTCTTGATAGCCCCGTCAAACTGCCCTACCTGCGCTTGTTGCGTATCCAGCTGTTGTTTGGGAATTACACCTTCGTTGAACAACAGTTTGAACCGCTCAAAATTGGTTTCGGCGTCTTTGCGCTGGGCTTGGTCTTTGGCTAACGCGCCCTCCGCCTGCTCCAGAACTACTTGAAAAGGGCGAGGATCGATCTGCGCAAGCACATCCCCTTGATGTACAAATTGCCCTTCTTTAAAAGCCACGCTGATTAATTGACCGTCCACCCGGCTATGCACGGTTACGGTGTTGTAGGCCGTCACAGTCCCCAGTCCCGAGAAGTAAATCGGTACGTCTCCGTGCTGCGCGGTAGCTACTACTACGGGGACAACTGGATTGAAGCCAGGTGCGCCATTTTGCCGATATCCTCCGGGAGCAACCGGGGAATTGGCGCCTGAATTCTCGGCCTGGGTCTTGGAATGCCCACTGCGGTAGTACCAGATTCCTACGGCCAACACCCCCAGGACCAAAAGCCACACCCACCAGCGGCTTTTTACCGGCCGGCGAGCCGTTTCTTGGTTGTCAAAGGGTTCCCTGGCAACCGGCTCGGGCAGGTCCATGGATTTCAGATGGGCCATTTACGCACTCCTGAAGAACTCAAATTCCAAAATTTTGGAAAGTAGCCTGAGAGAGACTTTCGCCTAACCGCAGACTTCTGGGGGAGATACAGCGTACCCGAAAACAGTGCTCCACCTTTAGATAAGACGGTTCTCAACTCGAAAAGGTTACTAAAACACTTGAGCCTCTTAGACTCCCAAAGCATCACTTTCCCTCGAATCTTCCTTATTCCGAAATTCGAGGTGCACAATCGAGGCGAAAATCGTAGACTTACGCGCATCTGAGTCGATCTTTTTAGCCGGGGCTCGCGGATTGCGTCCGAAGTAAGGGTTGGAATTAACAAACGAAAACCACCGGGAGAGAAAATGTTCAGAGCTTTCATCGTCGGAATCTTGATCGGCGTTGTGCTCGTGATCGCCGGCGTATATCTATACTTTTCAACAGGAAGCGCGCCTGTAGCAGTCACCGCCCCGCCCATGCCTTTCGAACGAACCATGGCGCACATGGGTCTGGACGCGTACCTCAAGAAATTACCGCATCCCGGGCCGCAGGTGCCGGAAAATGAAGCGAGTTACTTGGCCGGGGCAGAAGTATACAAGCGGAATTGCGCGGTATGCCACGGCTTGCCTGATCAACCCAAGACCAACATTGCCGAAGGCATGGCCCCTGATCCGCCGCAACTTTTCAAAGGCAAGGGCGTCACCGATGACGAAGCCTGGGAAACTTATTGGAAAGCGGAAAATGGTATCCGCATGACGGGCATGCCCGGGTTCAAAGGAAAGCTAACCGAGCCGCAGATATGGCAAGTGGCGGTGCTGGTGAAAAACGCCGACAAAATTTCACCAGCTGTCAAAGCCGCGCTGCTCAGCAGCGCGCCGTCCGAGACTCCGGTGATTCCTGCGAAACCCACTCCGGTGCCGCCAACGCGCTAACCAGCGCGAGCGCCCCAGATCAGCGCCAAATCAAGCAGAAACCGTAGCCATCCGCAGCGGCCCGACCCCAAATGGAGACCGGTCATCCCTACCGAAGCGGGCCGACGCTTTTTTCTCTCCTTCGCTCCTGCGAGGGAGTCGGCCGCGAAGTGGAGGGATCTCTCTTCCTCTTATAATTCCGCTCGCTCGACTCGCTAACCGACGCGAGCATGGTCGGGATCGCGCTGAACGTCAGTTAAGCGGTCCGCGTTGCGCAGTTCCGGAAATCGCCAGGCCCACAACGCGGTCACTACCAGGGTGCCGATCCCGCCTAGCACCACGGCTGGCACTGTGCCAAACCAGTGCGCAGTTAATCCTGATTCAAACTGCCCGAACTCGTTGGACGCGCCGATGAAAATCATATCCACGGCGTTCACGCGCCCACGCATCTCGTCCGGGGTGTGAACTTGAATCAACGTGGCGCGCACGATGACGCTCACCATGTCCGTGGCGCCCACGAAAACCAGCGCGATCAGCGACAGCACCAGGTTATGCGAGATTCCAAACAACACCGTGAACAACCCAAATCCCGCAACGCAGCACAACATGGTGCGTCCAGCTTTTCGGCGCATCGGCCGGTACGCCAGAATCAGCGCCATCGTCGCTGCTCCTAAAGCCGGCGCACTGCGCAGCAGGCCAAGTCCCCACGGTCCGGTTCTGAGTATTTCACGGGCATAGACCGGAAGCAGCGCGACAGCTCCTCCAAGCAACACCGCAAAAAGATCCAGCGAAATTGATCCCAAAATTAATTTCTGCTGCCAAATATACCTGAACCCCGCGAGCATCGAGTCGCGATTCACCGGCTCCCGGTTTCTTGTTTTTGCAGTGGTTTTGATTTGCATGGTGGACAGCGCGGCAACGCTTGCTACTGTCGCGGACGCCCCGTATACGAAGGCCGGGCCGTGAAACGCCGCGTACACCACCCCGCCAACGGCAGGACCCAGAATCGTGGCGGCCTGGTACACGCTGGAGGTCCACGCAACGGCGCTCGGGAAATGATGCTCTGGCACGAGCTGCGGAAGAATGGCGCGGCTGACCGGCGCGTTGAATGATCGAACCACGCCGATAAGAACCAAAATACAGTAAATCAAGGCGACAGATGTGCTGGCCCGAAGCGCTACCGTCAACAACATAGCGGAGCACAACGTGTAACCGCAATAACACAACACCAGAATGGCTCGTCGGTCGAATTTGTCGACAATATGGCCGGAAACCAGGAAAAGCAAAATCCCCGGCAAAAATTGCGCCAGGCCTACATAGCCGAGATCCAACGCGCGATGCGTAATTTCGTAAATCTGCCAGCCCACCGCCACTGATTGCATTTCCAGCGCGAGCACCATGCAGAAGCGCGCAACCTGGAATAAGCGAAAATTCCGGAAAGCAAATACCGCGAGGCCCGCGGACCCTGGGTTCTCTGTCGAGGGCATTACAATTTACTTTGCCACAACCGCTAAAATTTCGAGCGCCTTCTGCACGGCGCCGTCACAACCACGTCGACGCCAACACAACTTCATAGCCCGGCGCAACGTTATAGCAGGGTGCCCCAGGTTCGCAGTTGAGGTGTGAACCTGTGTCTTGTTTTTGTCGCGAGCATTATTGCGGGTAGGATTTCGCGCGCGCTCAGGCTCAAGCACCTACGTTAGCGAGATTCAGCCGTCGCAAGATTTCATCGACGATTTGCTCTGGTGTCTCCTCGACATCGATGCTAATCGCGTCACGCGGTTCTTCCAGCGTTGCGAACTGGCTGGAGAGCAGGGCTTCGCCGGCGAAGTGTCCTTGACGTTGGCGCAGGCGTTCGGCAATCAACGCATAAGTCCCGTGCAAGTACACCGTGTTGATTTCATCCGCGCTCCCAGCTTGGCCCTCAGGCGGGGACAATAACTCATCGCGATAACTTTGTTTCAACGCCGAGCAAGTGATCACTCCGTTTTTCTTCGCCGCGATCCACTGCCAGATCTGCGCCTGGATGGCCGCGAGCCAGGGCGCGCGGTCCGCATCAGTCAGCGGAATCCCTTGTTTCATTTTTTCTTTATTGGCAGCGGAATGAAAATCGTCAGCATCGGCAAACTCCCAGTGCAACCGCTCGGCCAGGAGTTTCCCCACGGTAGTCTTGCCCGTCCCTTCGATGCCCATCACCAGAATGACCATCACTAATTCACCAGTGTAATTAACCGGTGTAATTCACCGGCTCAAATGTCTGGCACGTTGTTCGCGCCCACTCATGCGTGGGCACATGCCTGAACAAGTTCAATACAGTACAGCCTCGGGGCATGCTGAACCCCTAAAATTTACGCGCATTTGAGTTAGCCTATGCTAAGACAGTTACATCATTTCGCTTTGCTGAAAAAGGACCATCATGCCAGACGATTCACATCAACGCGCCGCTGAATTTCACGAACAAGCCGCGCACGCTCATCGCGCCGCCGCAGTCCATCATGGAAAAGAAGATCACCTGACCGGACATGAGCATTCCAAGCAGGCCATGGAGTTTTCTTTCAAAGCTCACGAGGCGTCCCAGTTCGCGCACCAGAAATCGCAAGACGCCGCGCAAAAACTCAAGAAGTAATTTTACTATCTGAAGCGAACGCCCGCCGGTTTAACGCTGACAGTCAGGCATTTTCAGACCCATAAACAACTTCTTCGGCGGGCGGCAACTTTTTGCATAACAAAGCGCATCCATGGCTTCAGCGCTCGTGTGTACATGCGAGTAGACAAAGTTTTCGCGGCGGGTTATGTTGTTATTTCAGTAAAGATAATATGGAAATTGCATTTTCTCCCCCCGAAGATGCTTTGAGGAAACATTGATGCTCAGGCCCTGTCGTATGGTGTATTCCATCTTCCTTTTGCCTTTACTGGCGACCATTGTTTCGGCCCAAACCAACTCCGGCGAATCTCAAACGGCTGCACAAGAGCAACAGCATGGCGGTTGCCTCGAAGCCCCGGCACCGGATGCCCCGCCTTCCATGTGCGTTCCCGCGTTAGCCAAAAATGAAAATGATGCCGACGCCGAGACGATTGTAAAACCCACCGCGAAAATCGATCTGCGTGTTCCGGAAGGCACCACACTGCGCATCGCCCTGGACCAGCGCACTCGCATTTCCCATCCTGGCGATGCGGTACACGGAAAAGTCGTCGAGACAGTTTATGCTTTCGATCAGCCGGTGATCCCCGCAGGCAGCGTCGCCACCGGCCACGTCATAAAAGTCGACAACGTGACGGCCGTTCGGCGAACTATGTCTTACGCCAACGGCGACTTTTCGCCATTTCACAAATATGGCGTGTCGTTTGATACCGTGATCCTCCCTGACGGCCGGCAACTTCCCGTGGCAACCTCCGTTTCGGCAGGCACCGCGCAGGTCGTGCATCTGAGCACCGCCGCGGAAAAACAAAAGACGGCCGCACAACGCGCCGCTGACGCTGGAAAAGGCAAAATTAACGAAGCCAAAGATCAAATTCACGAATCATGGGAGGAAGTGACCGCTCCGGGAAAAGTGGACCGCTTGAAGCGCTACGTTATAGCGCAATCGCCATATCGCCACCATTACATCGAACCTGGGACAAGATTTAACGCCGACCTCGATAGCCCGATTTCGTTTGGACAAATTCAGCGAACCTCCGACGATTTCACCGCTCTGGCAAGCGCTCTGCCTCCCAACACCACCTTGAAGGCGCGCCTCACCGGCGAAGTCAGTTCCGCTACCGCGACACGCGGAACTCGTGTTGAAGCGGTGCTGACCGAACCCCTCTATTCGCCCGCGCACCAATTGATTTTGCCGGTAAACAGTCGAATCCTCGGCCAGGTAGTGCAAGCCAAGGCAGCACAAAAATTCCACCACAACGGTGAACTGCGGCTCATCTTCGAGCGCATAGAAATTCCTGCAGAAGCCGAACGCGCGGCTGCCGAGACAGCTCCAAAGTTGGTGGCACAAAATAGTAGTGCGAGCGAAACGCGCCCGGAACTTACCCACCGCGGCAGTGTGCGCATGACTGGCAACATCGAGGGCGTCGATGTCGACAAACGCGATCATATGGTTCTGGACGAAGAGGGCGGCGCGCGCACTACCGACAGCAAGACCCGCTATCTTTCCACGGGAGTAGCAATCCTGCTGGCCGCTGCTGCTTCGCATACAGATGACGAACATGGCACAGTGGACAACGCGGGCGATCCGGGTGTGCGCACCGCAGCCGGCGGCTCTGGCTTCCGCTTGGTCGGGGCGCTAATTAGTTTGGGAGCGAAATCTCAACCGATTTCGATCGCCCTCGGTGTTTACGGCGCGTCTTCCTCGGTGTACACCAACTTCCTCTCGCGCGGCAAAGAGGTGGTCTTCCCCAAAGACACGCCGCTCGAAATCGGCTTCGGCAGCCCGCACTCCCCCGCCAGCCAAGCCAAGCCCTAGATTGTTCATTGCGAGGCGACCAAATCTCCTTTTCTCGGAATACGTCGAATAATTTTGTTGCCAGATTGCGTCGGGTCTGATTGCATAGCAACCGCGTTGATCTTAGTGAGGGAGAGATACCGTGCCGGATAAATCGAATGATGGACGCATGGATTACATCGAGTTTCCAGCGGCGGATATCGCCAGAACCAAGTTGTTCTATGGCGAAGTGTTCGGTTGGAAGTTCACGGATTACGGGCCGGACTATACAAGTTTCGAAGACGGTCGCCTCTATGGCGGTTTTAGCAAAGAGCGTGCGGCGATAGCGGGGGGCGCGCTCATTGTGATTTACGCCCATGACCTGGAGACCATGGAGCAAACGGTTCGCAAGGCGGGTGGCAAAATTTCCAAAGAGATTTTCTCGTTTCCAGGAGGCCGCCGCTTTCATTTCATCGACCCCAACGGTAACGAGTTGGCGGTCTGGTCGGAATCCTAAACTGGTCGGAATCCTAAAGAAGACCGGTTATCTTTTTTGCCAAAGTTGGCGTCTGTTCTGGGGTTCAGGGCTACTTCGTCACAGCATGCTCCACCGACTAAGCTGAGACATTAGAGCGGTGCTACGCTAAATTCCGCGATGATGGCCTCGCAAACTCTCGCCCCCGCCCATCAGGAATCCTCACCGACGCAAGACTCCCGTAGAAACTCCGACAGGCTTGACGGCGTGGACGTCCTGCGCGGCCTGGCGATACTCTTCGTGGTGCTAAACCACGTGCACATGCGCCTGGCGATCGCTGGCATTCCATATGCTGCCAATATTTCCAAACCTCTGATTGCATCTCTGGTCTGGAACGGACAATTTGGCGTGCAGATATTTTTTGTCGTGTCGGGTTTCCTGATTACGTCCACAGCGCTGCGGCGTTGGGGCCCACTCTCAAATATCAGTTTGCGAGATTTTTATCTGCTGCGCTTCGCGAGGATCGCGCCAATGCTTGTGGCGCTCCTCGTCGTGTTGTCCGCGCTTCACTATGCGAACGTCTCGCCATTCGTCGTTTCCGAAAAAACGGGCGGTATTGGCCGCGCGCTGCTGGCTGCGCTAACACTGCACGTCAATGTGTTGCAGGCGCATCGCGGCTGGCTTCCTGCAAATTGGGGCGTTCTCTGGTCGCTATCCGTGGAAGAAATGTTTTATCTGTTTTTTCCAGTGGTGGCGCTATTCTTCAGTCGTAGAAATCGCTTCCCGGTCATTCTGCTTGGTTTCGTCGCGTTGGGCCCATTCGCTCGCACAGTATTCGCGCGCGGAAATGACATTTGGTCCGAGCAGTCGTACCTGGGCAGTATGGATGCGATCGCGCTCGGTTGTCTCACCGCGCTGCTGGTCCGCCGTGTCCGCTTCTCGCGCATCGCGTTGCGCGCTTTCACAGCAGTAGGAGCAACGCTAATCGTCTTAATTCTCGTCGGCCTGCGGGTGTTCTACGTGCCGCTTATTACCAAGCCTGGCCTGGACATGACCATCGTCGCGCTGGGAACTTGCCTGATTATGATTGCCGCCGCGCAAATGCACTGGAAAGGTCCTCGCTTGCTTGCGCCTCTGCTGCGCCTCGGCCAACGCAGTTACGAAGTGTATTTGACTCACATGTTTGTCGTTTTCGCATTGTTCGCAATTTTTGTGAAGATCGGAAGTCCGCTGTGGTGTGTGCCATTGCTTTTCGTCACTACTATTATCGTCGCGGCGGTAACCGGAGACTTCGTCGCGCGCTTTTTTTCCGAACCGCTCAACCGCATGCTTCGCGAACGCTGGAGCCGCGGACCTCGACAGTTAGGCAGCGTCGAGTTTTTAGAGTCGCCTCCGCAAAGCTCTGAAATGGGTCCCGAAGACATTGCAGCCACGTATCGCAACGTGAGCTAGGGCTTCGACGGGCTTGATTTTGGCTTGTTCATCGATTTGAACCTGGCTTGCATCTCTTCCCAGGCTTGCGGAAGTTGTTCAGGATTGCGGATAACATTCAGGAAAAAACTCCGCATATCGAACGGCGCTCCGCCAAACTCGCGAAATTCCGAAGGGCGTGGCGGGCCGCCTACGCTGCCAACCTCGGGAATATGATCGGGTAAATGCACCGCATACATGCTTCCGCCGGCAAGCGGCAGATGCTCATACTGCAGCAGCCACGGACAGTTGTGGCCGTCCATGATCATGTTTGCGGAGACCGCCACCCACTTCCGTTCGTCCACCGCGGACGGCGTCTGACAATCCCAGATTTTCGCTTGCGGCACGTCTACCGTAGCATCGGTAAATCCGTACTCATCCAGATCAATGCTCTGCAGACCGCGCTGTTCGGCAAACTTTTTGACTTCCGGGAGCGATTGATTCCAATCGAGGTTGGAATCGTTGACCAAGGCATATCCAGGTCGGCCGAAACTCAAAGCGTTGAGGTAGGGAAAATAATATGGGTAGGTGCGCACCGCTGTGAAGAGGCAACTCAAAGTCAAAACCACGGCAAGCGCGCCTACAAAGCGTGCGCCGTTAGGCTTGGAATAGTGAAGCCGTTCAATCATTCGCGGCAGCGGAGCGAGCAGCAGGATGAGCAGCACGAGCGGAATACTGAAATGGCGAATGCTGATGTCCAGCCTGCTCAACAAACAAAAACCGGTAAAAACAATCAGAGCTACCCAGAGTACGCGCCATTGAATCGCGAATTCCTCGGGAATTGCTCGCGTGTTCGCGTCGTCGTCGCTACGCTTCCGTGTTAGTCCAAAACTAAGCGCAAGTGCGAGCACTCCGAGAAATCCGAGAGCGGATTTAAACAAGAATACAACCGGAAAGTAGAACCACACCCCATGCGGATATGAGTGACCAAGGATATATGTTGGGCGGCTTGCGGTGATCAGAACTATCAACACACCTCGGAGATACAGCCAGGGCGGCATAAGTAGCCGCCGAAGAGGCTCCGTCGCTTCTCCATGGCCAAGGCGATCAAGCGAAGTCGTCGGCTGATGGATGGAGAATATAAAATAGAAAAGATAAACGATGAGCGCGGCCCACAGAATGCCCTTAAGAGTGACGCGCCAACGGAACCGCCGCCACGCACGCAGCTCCTCCTTAGGAATGGGCTGGCCAGCGACCGGGCGCCAGCGCGTGCTCAAAGCAGCTACGACGAAAACAAAAAATAAAATAATCGCCGTGAATTTCGAAAGAAGCGCAGCGGCAAGGCATATTCCAAAAAGGATGGCGTTCTTGCGAATGGGGTTTCGCCATATCTCCGCAAAGCGCCACAACGTCATCAACGAAAAAAGTGTCACCGCCATATCGGTATGAACAAGCGGCGCAAAAGCAATAAACGCCGGGGTACTGACATACATGCTCAGACAGAGCACCCCGGCCCAATCCCCGCCAAGCTTTCGCGCATAAACGAATAGAACCCAGCCAAGGATCAGCGCTACAACCAACATCGGCGCGCGGGCCCACGCCAGCGTACTGACGGGGTCATTCCACTTTGTCAGGAGCCATTCACCGAAGACCCATTGCCCCAGGTATGCCGGGAAAAACGCGTCGCTGAACGTCCACGAGATGTGCGAATAATCCGTATGCGTCCCACGCAAGACCAGGGGCAATGCCGCAAGCACCTTGGGCAGCGGCGGATGTTCTTCGTTAAATCGCAAATCCAACTTTTGCAGATAACTGACTCCGGCGCCGATGTGCGCCGTTTCGTCGACGGTGACCGACTCGCGTAACGCTGCGCCGCCCGCCAGCACCGCCATAAGAATCAACAACACACCAGCCGCGACCGAGAAAAAAGTGCCTCGCATTTTTTTCATTGAACTGTTACCGCTCCGCCAAAAACTTGGCGCCGATGTTATCTCATCGCGGCTCGAATTATCACGCCAAAGATTCCTGGACTTGGCAAGACTTGGGCAAGATGAATCACAACTTCTTTTGGTGTATTCTGCTTTTTCAGTTCGCAAAAACCTCAGACAATTTGGCCAACCAAACAGCTGACAGAGGCCATCAGCTTTTCCATGACTGACGTTGCACCACAAATTGTCTCTTGCTCCCCGCTCGATTGGGCCCATCCCGTCGTCCGCGAGTGGTTCCTCACTCGTCTTGGTGTGCCAACCGAGCCTCAACGGCAAGGCTGGCCACAGATTCTTGCGGGAAAAACGACGCTCATCTCCGCGCCAACCGGGTCGGGAAAAACCTTGGCGGCATTCCTGGCTTGCATCGATCGACTGGTACGCAAAGCTCTTGCCGGCGCGCTACTTGACGAAACGCAGGTTTTGTATGTTTCTCCCTTGAAGGCGCTGGGAAACGATATTCAGAAAAATTTGGAGATCCCGCTGGGAGAAATCCTGCAGCTAGCCGGCCAGCGCGGACTGCTGATGCCGGCGATTCGCACCGCGGTGCGCACCGGTGACACGTTGATGCGGGAAAGGCGCGCTATGCTCGCAAGGCCGCCGCACATCCTGGTTACAACTCCGGAATCGCTGTACATATTGCTCACCGCCGGAAAGAGCCGCGAAATTCTTCGGACCGTAGAAACCGTCATCGTGGATGAAATTCACGCGGTCGCCGACGATAAGCGCGGAACGCATTTGGCGTTATCGCTCGAAAGACTGGACGCGCTGGCCAACAAACTACCGCTACGAATCGGCCTTTCCGCCACGCAAAAACCGATCGAGTTGGTCGCCAATTTTTTGGCGGGAAGTTCACGTTCCGACGCTGTCGTCGTGCAAATTGGACATCAGCGCGAAGTCGATCTCGCGATCGAAGTGCCAAAAAGCGAATTGGGTCCGGTCACTTCTCATGAACTGTGGGACGAGGTTTACGATCGCATCGCCGCGCTGGTTCGGGAACATCGCTCATCGCTAATTTTCGTAAATACGCGCCGGCTGGCCGAACGCGTTGCGCATCACCTGGCCGAAAGACTGGGGCCGGAGGCCGTTGCCACGCACCACGGCAGCCTTTCTCGCAAGCTGCGGCTCTCGGCGGAAAACAAACTCAAATGCGGCGAAATAAAGGCGCTGGTGGCGACCGCATCGCTGGAATTGGGCATCGACATTGGCTCCGTCGATTTGGTGTGTCAGATCGGTTCGACGCGTTCGATCTCCGTCGGCTGGCAACGCATCGGACGCGCAGGCCACTGGCTCGGCGCAGTTCCCAAGGGGCGAATTTTTGCAACCACGCGCGATGAGTTAGTGGAGTGTGCGGCACTGGTTCGCGCCATGCGGCTGGGCGATCTGGATTCTCTGGAGATTCCAGAAAAAGCCATGGACATTCTTACGCAGCAACTGGTGGCCATGTGCGCGAGCGAAGAGTGGACGGAAGATGAACTCTTTGAGCGCGTACGGCGCAGCTATCCGTACCGCGATCTGGAAAGAGCCAGCTTTGATGCCATCGTGGAAATGCTCGCTGAAGGAATCAACGCGCGTCGTGGTAGGCGTGGCGCTTATCTTCATCGCAATCGCGTAGCTGGAACGGTCCGTGGAAGGCGCGGCAGCAGGCTTGCGGCGATTACCAGTGGAGGCGCGATTCCTGATAATTCGCTTTATACCGTGGTCGCCGAGCCTGAAGGCACCGTCGTCGGCACAGTCGACGAAGATTTCGCGGTGGAAAGTTTGCGCGGCGACATCATGCTGCTGGGCAACAGTTCCTGGCGCATTCGTCGCGTGCAGGCGGGCCGTGTGCTCGTTGAGGACGCGCACGGTGCGCCTCCTAACGTTCCTTTCTGGCGTGGCGAGGCGCCGGCCCGTACGGCGGAGTTGTCAAAACAGGTTGCGGACCTGCGCGAGAAGATTAGCGCGATGACCTGCGATGTCACGCCCTCGCCAGAAATGCGCAATTTGCCGGCGGTGCGCTCAGCTGTTGCGTGGCTTCAAGTGGAATGCTGCGTCGATAGCGCCGGCGCTGAGCAAATTGTGGAGCACATCGTGGCGGGCCGCGCGGTTCTTGGTACCGCACCCACGCAAAAGACTGTCGTTGCGGAAAGATTTTTTGATGAAAGCGGCGGCATGCAGCTGGTCATTCACGCTCCCTTCGGCGGGCGAATTAATAAAGCGTGGGGCCTCGCGTTGCGCAAACGCTTTTGCCGGTCTTTCAATCTTGAATTGCAAGCGGCGGCTACCGATGACGGCATCAATATTTGTTTAGCGGAGCAACATAGTTTTCCGCTTGCGGACGTGTTTCGCTTCCTTCATCCCTCGTCAGTCAGGCAGGTGCTCGAGCAGGCCGTACTGGATTCGCCGCTTTTCACGACCCGTTGGAGATGGAACGCCTCTCGCGCGCTGATCCTGTTGCGATTCCAGGGTGGCGCGAAAGTTCCGCCTCCGATCCAGCGAATGCGCGCCGATGATCTGCTGGCGTCCGTTTTTCCAGACGCCGCGGCTTGCCCGGAAAATTTAGAAGGCGCGGTGCGCATCCCCGATCATCCGCTCGTGAATGAAGTAATGAAGGATGCGCTGACAGAAGCGATGGACGTTGAGGGCTTGCGAAAAGTGCTGGCGCAAATCATTGACGGCGGCATCCAGTGCGTTGCAGTAGATACTCCGGTGCCATCGCAATTTTCGCACGAAATTCTGAATGCCAATCCGTTTGCGTATCTTGATGACGCGCCTCTTGAAGAGCGACGCGCACGCGCTGTAGAGATGCGCCGCGTTTTACCGGAGAGTGTTTTGTCGGATGTTGGCCGTCTTGACCCCGCCGCGATTGAAGAAATTCGTGGCGAAGCCTGGCCAGACGTGCGTGACGCGGAAGAGTTGCACGACGCGTTGCAAACGCTCATCGCTTTGCCAGAGATTAGCGCGGCTAATGAAGTTGCGCCAGTTGGCTCGTTGGAAGATACTGCCCGGCGTTCGATCAGCGCATGGGGAGCCTTTTTTGACGAATTGGTTCGACAAGGTCGCGCCGCGCGCGCTCTCACGCAAGATCGCGCCCATTGGGTCACTGCCGAACGAGCAAGACTGTTTGCTGAAATATTTCCGGAAGCCAAATTTGCGACCGCCATCGCCGATGTGGAATCGTCCGTTCCAACCAAAGAAGATGCGTTTCTGGCATTAATCGCCGGATGGACGCAGCATTGCGGGCCTTTTTCCGTTGCGTCGCTCGCCGATTTGCTCGCATTGTCTGCAAATGAAATCGAGAAAGTGATGCTCCGCCTGGAAGGCACCGGCGCCGTTTTGCGTGGCCACTTCTCTGACCCGCATTCACGCGATATGGAATGGTGCGAACGCAGGCTTCTCGCCCGCATTCACCGCGCGACAGTTGGCAAGCTGCGCAAAGAAATCGAATCGGTATCCGCCACGCAATTCATGCGCTGGCTACTGCGCTGGCAACACCTGACGCCCGGAACTCAACTCTTCGGCGAGCACGGTACGCTGGAAGTTTTGCGCCAGCTGCAAGGTTACGAGGCACCGGCGAATGCTTGGGAGCGCCAGCTATTGGCACGTCGCATCGCTGGCTACGATCCAAAAATACTCGATCAACTTTGCTTCAACGGCATGATCGGATGGGGACGATTGTCGCCCGGCCCGGCGATCGTCGACGATTTATCAGAGCGAACGCACAGACTCGCTCCCACTGGCGCGGCGCCGATAACGTTCTTCACGCGTGACGAGTCAGACTGGATGACCGTTCGTCAGCGGGAAATCGATATCGACCGAATGCTGAGTTCCACCGCCAAAGAAGTTTTTGGATTCCTCAAGGAACGGGGCGCGTCTTTTTTTCCTGACATTCTCCGAGGCACACACAAACTGAAAGACGAAATCGAAGCTGGGCTGTGGGAACTCGTCGCCGCTGGACTAATCATCGCCGACGGTTTCGACAATTTGCGCGCGTTGATCGACCCAAAACGCCGCGACCTCAGTAACGGACGCGACGGTCGGCCTCGTTATAGCGCCGGACGCTGGTCGTTACTATTTCCGACTGCATCCGAGAACCGGGAGCGCACGCTTGAGGCCTTGTGCTGGGTTCTGCTCAAGCGCTACGGCGTAATTTTCCGCGAAGTGCTGATGCGCGAATCGAATTTGCCGAATTGGCGCGAAATCCTGATTACCTTGCGACGGTTGGAAGATCGTGGCGAAGTGCGCGGCGGAAGATTCGTGTCCGGTTTCCTCGGCGATCAATTCGCGCTGCCCGCTGCAGTGGAATCCTTGCGAGCAACACGCGCAGAGCCGCCTACAGGCGAAACAATTACAATCTCCGCAGCCGACCCGCTGAATTTAGTTGGAATTATCGTACCGGGCGCCAAAGTCCTGGCTATTTCGAGCCGCTTCGTCACCTACCGCGACGGCGTCGCCCTGGAAGCCAGCCAACCCCTCGATTACACCGCCGTCGGCCAAGCCGGCTGACAAGCAATCTTCCAATTACAACGCACCGGCAAAGCGGCCCTGCTATTCGCCGCCAACGCGCGTATGTTGTCCAAATGCCATCTGCCAATAATCTGCCCGTAACACTCGCCGCTTAGTGTTTCAACGGGCGTGTTTCGGCACCGCGCGTCTCGCGCGTTGTAAATTCTAAATTCACTGAAAATGGAGATACATTTGCATGTTCAAGCCAACTCGCTCGTTTATTTTGTTAGCTGCCTTATTCGCGACGCTCTCTTGTCGCGCCGCGCCCGGTAATTCCGACGACTCTCGTGACCATCGTATCGGACATGTTTTCGTAATCGTTCTGGAAAACGAGGGTTTCGATGTCACCTTCGGTCCTGCTTCCAAGGCTCCGTTCCTTTCCAAGACGCTTACTTCACAAGGAGTTCTTCTCAACCAGTACTACGGCACCGGCCACGTAAGTCTCGACAATTACATCGCCATGCTCAGTGGCCAAGGCGCTACACCTGACACCCGCAACGATTGCCAGATCTACGCGGATTTTGCGCTCACTGGCACTACTCCCGACGGTCAAGCCATCGGCAACGGTTGCGTCTATCCTTCCTCCATCAAAACTCTTCCTGATCAACTCGATGCCGCCGGAAAAACCTGGCGCGCGTACATGGAAGACATGGGCAATGATCCTAATCGCGAAGCTTCTTCCTGTGGACATCCTGTACTCAACACTCAAGATCTGACCCAGGCTGCGGAGGCTCCTTCCGCATCCGTTCCGCTTGGGGATCAATATGCTTCCCGTCACAACCCTTTCGTCTATTTTCATTCCATCGTCGACTCGCCAAATTGCGATGCGAATGTGGTGAATCTCACCAAGCTGCCCCATGATCTGCTTTCGGAATCGTCCACTCCCAATTTTGTATTTATCACTCCGAATCTTTGTAACGACGGCCACGACGCTCCTTGCAAGAACGGCCAATCCGGCGGCCTAATTTCAGCCGACGCCTTCCTGCAAAAATGGATTCCGCTGATTGAGGGTTCCAAGGCGTATCAACAGGACGGGCTGATCGTTGTCACCTTTGACGAGGGCGGACTTTCTGTTGGGCCCAATCCGAGCGGACCGGGCCTGCTGATTAGTGCGCCAGGCCAATTCTGCTGCAATGAACAACCCGGGCCGAATCTTGCTCCGTTTCCGCAAACCACCACAATCGCACCCGGCGTAGTCCTCAGCTTCCAAAGCTACGGCGGCGATCGTACCGGTGCCGTGCTGCTCTCGCCGCTTCTCAAGCCCGGCACCACTTCCGATACTCCGTTCAACCACTACTCCCTGTTGAAGAGCCTCGAAAACATTTTCGCCACCGATGGGTATCTTGGTTACGCGGCTGCTCCGGGTCTGGTTCCTTTCTTCGGTTGTGTCACCTCGGATATCGCCGTCAAAGGTGGCGAGCGGTTCGTCCACTGCGACGTACACTGAGCAATCACCGATAGGAACACTTCAACTTCGATTCATCATTTTTGAAAAGAAGCGATCCACAAGCGAAGCGATCCGATTCCCGACTTAAATTTGGGGAACGGATCGCTTCACTGCTTTTGACCTGAGGTGTTTTGAAGTTGCCTCGAACTATTCCAACTTTGCGCGGTGTTTTCGCAGCCATGGGGATGGGAACATTTGTATCTAAGTCCTTCGACAGCGTGAAAAAATTCTTTACTCCTCGTTTCTCACCGAGCGGCACGAAAACTTTCGCGAGAATGACTTGCCGCATTAATGCCCCCGTTACGTTGCTGGCTGAAGCTACGCAAGCCCAACCCGTCCACTTCAATTCGGAGGAAACCATGCATCGTAGTGAGAAAAGAAAATGGCAAGAGCAGGTTACTGCTTGCGCGCTGACGTTCGCTCTATTGTGTTTCGGTCTTGGCGTACCCGCCAAAGCTGGAGACGACCTGGATAAATCCGCCGACGCGATCAAAACCGCCACGCCGATCAAGCACGTCATCATTATCGTGGGCGAGAATCGCAGCTTCGATCACCTTTACGCTACTTATGTGCCAAAGAGTAAGAGCGAGAAGGTGTTAAACCTTTTATCTGAAGGCATCATCAACGCCGATGGCACGCCGGGCCCGAATTTTGCCAAGGCCCATCAATTCAAGCTCACCTCCGCGCCCAATGGCGGGAAATTCTTCAGCAGTGCTGATTTAGCAAACAAGGAACTTTATTCCACGCTCCCGACACCTGACGTGAACGGCGTGCAAAATCCGCCCGCGGCCATCCTGTTGACTCTGGGAGGCGATCCGGGCCTGGCGCCTCAAGATCAATTCCTGATGGGAACCGGCGGCACCGGTCTGCCATACAACGAGGGTCCGGACATTCGCATTTCCAACGTCAGCAACCTTCCACCGGGTCCCTTCCAATTGACCGGGCCGGACTTGGCGTTTGACGCGTACGCCGGCGACACCGTGCATCAGTATTTCCAAATGGTTCAGCAGGTAGATTGCGCGATAGATGCAGAGCACGTATCAAAGGACAACCCGACAGGGTGCCTGCATGACCTGCAGTCGGCGATCGACACCACGTACAGCACGCCTCTCGGTGGCACACCACGCGACACCGGGCAAACCATGGAGTTCTTCAACATGCAGAACGGCGACGCTCCGCTCTTCAAAACCCTCGCTGACAACTACACCATGAGCGACAATTATCACCAGCCCGTATTGGGCGGAACCGGGCCGGACAGCCAGCCGCTCGGCTTTGCCGATCAGATTTTCTTCAGCGACGGCAAAGGCAATCCCGCAACGCCGGCGGCGAAGAATATTTATAATCCCGATCCCGTGGCTGGAACGCTCAACCTCTACACGCAGCGGGCGCAATGGTTCAATTGTTCCGACCCGACGCAGCCCGGAATTGCCCCGATCACCAATTATCTGAGTGCACTGCCCTACCCGGTGCAGACCAAGTGCGACGCCGGTGAATATTGGCAAGCCGTAAACGTAAACCCGGCCTTCACACCTAAAGGAACACCGCAATCCGGGCTCGTTGTTCCCCAGACGATGCAGCAGAGCATCGGCGATGTGCTGACCGACCACAATATTTCCTGGAAATATTATGGCGGTGCGTTCAATGCCAACGGAACGGGCGGTCCGTTAGACGGGCTATATTGCAATATCTGCAACCCGTTCGAGTATGAGTCAGTGTATCCGAGCATGGTTGCGGATCACATGCGCGACGTTACCGATCTCTTCACCGATCTCAAGAACGGGACGCTCCCGGCGGTCTCTTATGTGAAGCCCGACGGCGTCATGGACGGCCACCCAGCATCTTCGAAGTGGGGACTCTTCGAGGCCTTCGCCAAAAACATTATCGAGCTGGCGAAAAGCAATCCGAAGTTGTGGGCCGAGACCGCGATCTTCGTCACCGTGGACGAGGGCGGCGGCTTCTACGACTCCGGCTTCATCCAGCCCGTTGATTTCTTCGGGACTGGTCCGCGCATTCCGATGATCGCCGTTTCGCCTTTCTCAACAGGCGGCCATATCAGCCACGTTTACAACGAGCACTCCTCTTTCGTGAAATTCGTGGAAAGGAACTGGATGCTCCACACCACCCTCAGCAATCGGAGCCGCGATAATTTGTCCAATCCTGATCAAAGCGCCCATTCCTACGTGCCGCGCAACATGCCCGCCATCGGCGACTTGTTCGACATGTTCGACTTTGACGCTCATAAGTAGGCGACCGCTCGAACAGGCTAAGGCCGGGTCACCAACGATCCGGCCTTAGTTTTCTTCACTGTGTCGTTTTTCCGGAATCAACGAAGTCGAACTTGCCCGCAGGCCGGCAAGTCGTGGACTGGTGTCAATCCCTTTCGTCCTCGTCGTTCGCGACTCCCAATCGCTTGACCGCGTAGCGATTCAGGTAGAGCTGATCTTTTCCCTTTGCAATCGCCAGATATTCAAAGCCGCCTTTTTTGTTATTTGCTTTCCAGGTGTAACGCAGATTGCCCGCTCCACCGGTGCGCGTTGCGTCGGCGAGATTTCCCATCTCCGCGTAGCTGACCGGCGGTCCATCAGGGCGCGCAAGAACGGTGACGTAACGCACTGTGCGTTCGCGATCAAATCCGATGATGAGGTATTGATAATGCTTGTCGTTGCGAAGGGTCCAAACCTGCTGGCCTTCGTCTTCTGACTTGAATTGGCCGATTTCGTTCAGACGAGCGTGGGCACGCTCGAATGACATTCCCAATCGGAGGCCTAGAATGTGGGGCTTAGGTTGTTTGCCGACCGCCGAAGCGGTAAGGCTCAGGACCAGAAATGCGAGCAACGCGGCTCTATTTATTTTTTTCTGCGACATCTTTTTTGTCGGCGAAGGGGGCGCAGTTCCAAAAAATGCGCCGCCTTCGCGGGAAGCGATCGTCAAGGTTGCAGTCTAGTCGAATCCTGGCTTTTGAAGAGTCCTTTGCCAGTCGACTGCCGGATGATGGTGGCCTTGGTGGCCTGATCGTTATCCGCACGTGTGTGAGAGCCGGATGTGTTGTTGCCCTTGGCTATGCACGCGGCGGTGATGCAGCCGTCTGTGTAAACTGCAAAGACGCGACCGGCCTGGTCCACGGTAATGTCATTGAAGTCCAGAAGATTGCGCGTTCCGCTGGGGCAAGTGGTTCCTTGCGTACAGATCACGCCAAGTTGCACGGCATCCGTGGGAGTAGCGTCGACTGTGAACCAATTCTTACCACCGTCGTAGGTGGTGGCCAGGTAGCCATGCCACACGCCATCAAACGGTGTCCCGGTATCCGCGCCGGTGGCGTCACCCGCGGAGGGCGTCCCGAGAAAGAAAAAAGACGCGCGATCGTTGTCGCCTGCGACGACTTCTGGAAACGCGGCGTTGCGAATTGCATAAGGCACACCGACGTCCAGATCGTTATGCCAGGAACGGCCTTGGTCGTCTGAAACCGAAATGTGTGGATGTCCGTCGCCGCCAATGTAGCCGAAGTAAACGCGCCCCTTGGCGCCAACTCCCACGGACGGGTCGCTGGTACCGGAGGTGCTGCCGGTAACGGGTTCCACCGCGAAGGTGAGTCCGTTATCCATGGAGACAATCAAACCTTGATTGCTTCCGCAGCTTTTATTGGGGACGTAAACGATGCCACTTTTTGAGACTTTGATGTGGCCGTGCAAGCCGCCACATTCCACCAGGGTGTACATCGGGTGCGCGGCTTCATAGGTGAGGCCGCCGTCCTGGCTGAGCGCCATTTCCGCATCGCCAATATCTTGAGAAGCGTAGTACACCGCGTGTGAATATTGGGTAATCGGGCCGCGCGCCGCTAATTGCGCGCACGGCACTGGAGTGGCAATCAACTGGTCCGCAGTACAGAGACGAAAGGGGCCGCCGCCAACAGTCTGATGATCGACGCCCGAGGCGATTCCGCCGCCCTGACTCACGGTGTAAGTCGCGCCATCGTTGTCGGTGAACGCAGACAGACTGGTGGTGCCGAAAAGTTGTGAGACGACGGTGCGGCCGGTTTGAGAGTCCGTGAACAAGATGGGATCCAGCGTGGTGATGTTGGTGTTCGGTCCGTCTTTCAGGAGCCACGTTGCAGTCGCAGGCGAAGTGGCGATGTTGAATGTAACCTGCAAAGTGTCAAACACTGCCTGGGTCATGATGCGGCCGGAATTAAAGTTGGCGCCGATCGAAGGCTCGCCGGAGCTGTCTCCGAGACCCGGTGGCGATTGGTAATTTGAATAGGTCGGAGCCGTGCCGTGTGCTTGCGAGTCGGTGGGCGGCGTGGTGATCGTTGCTAGGCCGGTGTACGGATCGCCGGGGGCTACGGTGGAATCGACGATATGCACGGTGTACACGCCAGCTCCGGAGACGGTGGGGTCAATCACTGCTGACTCGAAAGTTTCGGGAATGCCTGCGGTGGCGCTGGCGACCACCGGGCCACTGAGGTCCCCTTTATGGACATAGAAATCGTAATCGTTGAGAGTGACCGAATGGGAAACGTGGATCGCCAGGACCAGTCCTTGGTAATTGCTCGGAGAACCTGTAAGCGTGATGGTAAATACGTCGCAGTCGGTGCCGTCGACGCAAGTAGTTTCGTCAGTGGTGGCCCCGCCAATCCCGCTGCCCGCCCAAGTTGTCGAAGAACCGTTGGAGGGGCTTAGGGCGCCGGAAGTAGGAGTCGAAGCAAAGGTAGGAAAGGCAACCGCGTAAGACAAAGCCACTAGAATTATCACTCTTAGTTTCAAGTTCGAGGGGAAAGCACTGTGAGGCAATCGCGCGGAAATAAATGGAGACACGGACGCGTCCTCCTTTTAGATTTTGGGTGGGCGGGGAACGGCTTTGTCGTGCGTCCTACAGAACAGCTACTGGGCAGGCAACCAACAGCAGACTAGGGATCACGTAAAATATTTTGTGAATAGGGTGAACGCTGTATTCGCGACACGCGCGAGTCAGCTCATCTGAAGTTGCAGTGGATTAGTTTCCGATGACGCGACTTATAGGGAGTTCCACTAAGGATGGTGCGGCAAGAAGCTGAGAATTTCGCCAAGCAGGCCGCCTAGCAGCATTCCGTAACCACCCACTCTGAGCTGGTAATATTTCTCCTCGGTCCTCGTCGCATAGACCGACCAGAAACCGAGCGCCAAAGCGACGTAATAAAAAAATAAAAATGCAGGTGAGTGAACAACGGAAAGAATTCTGTTCCGTAGGGTTAATTCGGGCAGTGGTGCTGATTTGTCTAGTCGACTCAACGCGAAATTAACGCTGAAAAGCGCCACTGCGAAAACAGGCACTAGAGGGAATGTAACGTAGCGTCGAATCTTCTCGGGAAAGAGAAATTGACCGATTTTCTCGATTGAACTGTCCATAAGAAGCATAATTCATGATTAACGCGACTAAACGGAAACAACTCCAATAAAAATAGCGGACGGGCCTGTAAGCCGGAATCTTCAACCGCCCTCGCACTTTCAGTAAGTCACATGGAGTCAACAACGTCAATGATGTCAGTTTTGGCATTGAAAACAGGTTTTGTGTCACAGTTATGGCACAGTTTTCCTCGCATCCATCAAGACACATCGCCGAGATCGCCCCATGCTATTCTCACATGACCGGGTCCGCTTGGTTTGCTAATTCACTCTGACCCGTTCGCAGTGATCGATTCTCAGCTGTATTGTTAGCGTTAGAAGCAACCTCCTTCCACCAAGACGCCTCATTTGGGTGCTCCATCAACGTGCATGCGGTTTTGTGCGGCTCCAAAATATTTTTTCGCCCATCATGTATACTTTCGATTATTCCGGGTGCGGGATGGGTTACTTTTCGTCTTCTTGTGAATCGACATTTGCCATGTGGCGTGTTGTGCCGCCACGTACGACTCGTAGCGCAACCACCACGCGCCGCTGTTACCTTAGCCCTAAGACTTTTCGAACTTATCGAGGACCTATGATCTCTCGCGTTCGTTTATTCGCCGTTCTCAGCGTGCTCGTGGTCTTGTCTCTCACGGCCGCTTGCTCTCGCGAAGCCGCTCCCAGCCAATCCCCTGCGGCACAGCAGCCTTCCGCTGCGCCGCCCACCATTGTTTTCATGACCGACTTTGGCACCGCTAATGACGCGGTCGCTATCTGCCGCGCCGTCATCTTCAGCATCGCGCCCAC
>DATBBY010000106.1:0-2539 GCA_036270765.1 Candidatus Acidiferrum sp. | reverse complement strand
CTGAACGTCGAACAAAATCGCCGCGCCCGGAAGTATCCACCAGGCGAAATGATGCGCCGGGTGTTGTGGGCGCTCGTGCTGCCGCTTTTTCAGTTGAGTCCCAGGCCCTGTTTCGGTTGGAGGCGGTTTCTGCTTCGTTGTTTCGGAGCAAAGATCGGTGGCAGCGTTCATGTATATCCTTCGGCGACGATTTATTTTCCATGGAACCTTGAGGTGGGAGATGAGACCGCCATTGGCGAGAATGGTTCATTTACAACCTCGGCCAGGTTACATTGGGCGCGTGCGTAAACAATTTCGCACCGTGCTCACATCTATGCGGGGACACACGATTACACCAAGCCGGATTTCCGTTGCTGCGCCCGCCGATTGCGATCGGTCCCGATGCTTGGATTTGTGCGGACGCGTTCGTTGGACCGGGCATCACGGTCGGCGAAGGGGCGATTGTTGGCGCAAGAGCGGTAGCAATGAACGACGTGACGCCCTGGAGCATTGTCATAGGCAATCCAGCGCGCCAAACCAAAAGGCGCGAAATTATTCAATAAATGAACGGTCCGACGCGCGGGTCCCGTCCTTGGTGCTTGTGCCGGTCAAGAACCAAGCCGAAATGTCTTGAGGCTTAGCAGCGGTCCAAGCTCTTCGAAGATTCATCAGAATGCCCATTCGCCCCGGGCAAACAGAACGGCGAATAACGTGAAAAACAATAGCGACCAAACTGTGATGAACCCAGCCCAAAAGCGATTCCTGCCAAGCAAGCCGAAGAGTACGAATATCGGGAACATGGTTAACGTGTAGCGCGGCACACTCTGTAAAAAGCTCACACTCGTAGCCAAAAACCACATCGCGGTCATCCACACCGCATACACGGGTCGTAGTTTGATCCAACTAATGATCATGCAAACAAAGCCGAGTGCCACGAATATCAATTCCTCGATCCCACCCATCTCTGCTTCTCTTGGGGTAGGATACTGAGCCCAAATGGCCAGACGAATTCCAACGGAAGGAAAAGCGAATGACTGGTTGAATGAGACTTTTCGCGCTTGCAGGAAGGCGAACGGATTGCCAGTGATGTGCCAATTAATCAGCAAATACACTGCGAAGCCAGCGGGCACTATCGCAACCCAACACCATTGCCAATTCCAGCGGCGCCTGGCGTAATACTGCTGCATGGCCTCTGCAGCGAGCGCGGGGACCAGAACAACGCCGACCCCACGTGTCATCCAGCAAAGCGCTCCCAACAGTCCCGCTAACCACCATCGCTCACTGTGCGCACATATGAAGCAAGTCAGGGCGAGACCGATAAACAAGCTCTCGCTGTATGGAACGTGTAGGAAATACGCCGTCGGAAAAATCAAAAAGAACCATACGCTGCGCATTGCAACGCTGGCAGCGTAATCAAACTGGACCAGTCTGCGCAGGGCGATCGCCGCAACAACGGAGGCGATACCAGAGATAAAAAGTCCGGCAATGAGATAACTTCTGGTGATATAAGCGACCAAACGCATCAACCATGGAAACAATGGGTAAAACGCGATGGAACCGTCGCCGCCGCTGTAGCCAAATTCTGCGATTTCTCGGTAATATCCGAAATCCCACTGATCCCATATCTGAAGCCAGTTGTCCGGGTGTGGCTCGTACCTGTCCCAAAGCATGGGATAGCTCTTCACCACAACGAAGAACAGAAGTAGCTTAATAGCGATTACCCACCCGACTACGATCCAGTCCTGCTTTGGCAGCAAACAAGCGACTCGCCGCAATTTTAGTTACCTCTTGTGTTGAACATTTGATCGCTGAGCTGAAGGAAAACGCGATCGCAGGACGGCCAGCTCACACTGCTCGACGGCCCTTTGCCCGGGCTAGGTTCGGGCAATACCTTCGACCAGGATCATATTCGTCCTCGCCGTGCGATGCCGCATCTTGCGCGGTTCGAGGTATTCTTCGCAATTCAACCACTCCTTGGCGCGCTCAGCTGATTCGAATTGAAGCACAACAATACGCTTCGGTCTCCAGTCGCCTTCAAGCACTTCGGTTCTGCCACCGCGGACGATATATTTGCCGCCGTACTTCTCTACGGTCGCGCCGGCGAGTTTTTTGTATTCCTCATAGCCGGCTGGATCGTGAATGTCGATTTCAACAATGACGTAGGCGGGCATTGGAAGTCAGAAGTCAGCGGTCAGTGGCCATTGTGGCTGCGGTCTTTTTCGGCGAGTTCTGGAATTTTCTTTCGGCGGCGAAGTCGCAACCAGTTATTCCAGGTTTTGCGAAGGCTGTCGCGCGGTGTCTGATATTTTTGATTCAATTCGTTGCTTTTCAGAATCTGCGCCAGAATTCCTTTAACCGAGAAATCATCGGTGTTGACGATTGTATAGGCCGTGCCAACGGCGGCGGCGTGATGCGCGTCGCTGGCTGCAGTCATAGGCAAACCGCGAATCTGCGCGTACTTGAACGCGTAACGGTTGTAGCGCCGGAGCGTGGTCGCCGCGTTGAAAACCTCAATCGCATCCACCGGGAGCGTTTCCAGAGTGGAAAAACGGATTCCGGC
>DATBBY010000105.1:0-5808 GCA_036270765.1 Candidatus Acidiferrum sp. | reverse complement strand
GCAACCATGATTCGCGCCTGCTCATATTCGTTTCGATTTTGGGTGCCACCTAAATAGGAGGCGAGGGGCGAATTTGTAGTCAAAGCAATAAAGGAAAAATTCCAACCCACTCGCAAGCGAGTGGGTTTTTTATTTTGTGTTCTAAAAAAAAATCGCGCCGGAAAATTTGCGGCAAATCTTCGCCGCGAGGAAAAGCAAAAAAGGGACAGAACCAAAGACGCAAAAAGCGGCAACACAAAAAACGGCAACACAAAACGAGGACAGTCATGATCATCTCCATGAAGCTGCATGCCACACGGCAGGAAATTGATGAGGTCCGCAATCAAGTCGAGTTCTTCGGATACAAAGTGCATTCCATCGAAGGAGAGGAGCGCGTCGTGATCGGAGTCGTCGGAGTGGGCGATGTAACCGCGTGTTTTGAATCCGTGGAGGCCATGCCCCAAGTGGAAAAAGTGGTGCGCATTTCCGCGCCTTACAAATTCGTCAGCAAAGAATTTCGCGCCGGCCGCACACAAGTTCGCGTGAATGGCCTGGAGATCGGCGGCGGCGAATTTATTGTGATGGCGGGTCCGTGTTCGGTGGAATCGGAAAAACAAATCATGCAAGCCGCGGAAGGCGTAGCGAAATCAGGCGCAAAAATGTTGCGCGGAGGCGCGTTCAAGCCCAGAACGTCTCCCTACGATTTTCAGGGCATGGAAGAAGAAGGCCTGAAACTTTTGCAGAAAGCGAAAAAAGCGACGGGCCTGGCTATCATCACCGAAGTAATGAGCGATCGCGATGTAGATTTGATCGCGCAATACGCCGACGTGATGCAAGTCGGCGCGCGCAACATGCAAAACTTCGTTCTGCTGAAAGCGTTGGGAAAATGCGGACGTCCGGTTTTGCTGAAGCGCGGAATGAGCAGCACCATGAAAGAATTGCTGATGTCCGCGGAGTATGTGGTGGCGCACGGAAATCCTGATGTGATTCTGTGCGAGCGCGGCATTCGCACTTTTGAAACGGCCACGCGAAACACCTGTGACATCGCGGCCATCCCCGCGTTGAATGAATTGACGCACCTGCCCATCATTTTGGATCCGAGCCATGCAACCGGAAAGCGCAGCCTGGTCCCCGCGGTTGCACGCGCCGGGGTGGCCATCGGGGCCGATGGCCTAATCGTGGAAGTACACCCAGCGCCCGAAAAAGCAATAAGCGACGGCGCACAGTCCCTTGATCTCGTTCAATTCGAACGCATGATGCAAGACCTGCGCCCGTACATCGAATTATGGCAAGCGTCCCGCAAAACCGAAGCCCTCGCCGCCGCCGGCTAGTGGCTCCGACTCTTATGCATTGGCGCGGCAAGCATAGGATCGATCAGCCGGAAGGTCAAAAGTAGGAGGCGAGACCTCGCGAGTGCCAAGGCGCCGGTTGATTAGTAAAATTTATGTAAACGATAAGGATTTTATTGACATAAGAGTTTGCCCGCCGGAGAATCTCGCTGCTCAGCTTGATGCTGGTCAGTCGCCGCCGACCTCCAAGCGCATCAAGACGCGCACACTTCATCAAAAAAGTCCGACGTACAAAATTATAGTGTCTTAAGGAGGCATCACATGGAAGTCATTTGGCCCAGTGGAGGACTCCGCAGGCGCACCGTCAGCTTAAAAGCCAGCTATTCTGCGTTCCTTTTGGTCGTAGCTGTACTCTTCCTTTTCCCTAGTCCTTCTTGGGCGCAGAAGCGCCTACCCGTATTTCCAGGCGGTAGTTTTTGCGACGATGTCAATTCTGGCCTGTGTACGGACCTGGCCAAGGGCGTCAACTATGAGGGCCAATATTCCGGTCATGACGAACCCGCCGTAGTGTTCTATTCGAATAAACCGGGGTCCGGAAATTCGAGCTACTACCTGATCCGAATACCCAAGGACGCACCAATAAAACCCAAGCAGGACGGTGGAGGCGGCACGTGGAACTTCCAACTTCATCCTGCGTTCTGGTTTAGCGTGGCGCTTTGTGATAGCCAATCGGACCCGATCTTCACAAATGTGTGTGAGCCGGACACCGATGCAAATATCTTCGACAATGCCGACCCAAATGCTGCGGATTTCATTGGCAAGCATCCCGGCGTGGCATTAATGGAGTTCCAATTCTACCCTCCGGGTTGGGTGACTGACTGCTTCCCGAACGCTTGGTGCTCGGCAATGACCATTGATAGTCTGTCCTTCAAGGAAGCCACGAACCAATCAAATAATCAAGATTGCCTGAATACGGTGGGCGAGGAGTATGTGAACTTTGCTTTCCTAACCTTCAATGGCAAGTCGCAAGCTGCTGCCGACCCATTGGCCCGCGCTCTCGATCCAAATTCCACAGCAGGCATCCCTGACCCAGAAAAGGTGCTCCAGTACAACCCAGGTGACCTGCTCGCTGTCTTTCTGCATGACACGCCAGACGGGTTCCGAGTGGACGTAACGGACCTCACGACCGGCCAGAAAGGCTCCATGACTGCCAGCCTCGCCAATGGGTTCGCCCAGATTAACTTCGACCCAACTGCCAAAGTCTGCTCGTCGAATCCCTATGTGTTCCATCCGATGTATTCGACGTCCAGTGAACATACCCGTGTCGTGTGGGCGGCCCACACGCTGAATACCGCGTTCTCGGATGAGATCGGCCATTTCGAGTGGTGCGACGCGATCTCCGCCGAGGGTGGTCATTGCACGCTCGCGGGTGCTAACGACCCTGGTGGTCTTGATGCGGATGACCGTTTCTGCTTCGACAACTTCGGTGATCCCACACTGATTCCGGTAACGGCCTGCATCACTACGGAACGTGATTTCGATGGTGTCCCCTATTTGGCGAATTCATGGCCTGGTGGCACTAAGGACGAGAGCGCTGACCGACTCCTTCGGCCGCAGCCCGTGCAGTTCACCAGTCCTTTCTTCGTGGATAAACACGGCCAGCTGAGAAACTATAACCGTGTAGCGTTTGAGGCGGATATTCCCGCCATCACACCCAACCCGCCTTGCAGCCACCGAACCGGCGTAGGCTGCACAAATCCTCCGCCAGGAGCTCAGTTTTATCCCATCTACAGCACGACACACTTTCTGCCGGGCGTCTGCGGCTGGCAGCTTGGCGGGGGTAACATCGAAGGGACCATCAACAATTTCGGGGGGACCTCAACCGCAGAGTATGGACCGTTGACCTTCACTCCCTATATCAACGGAACCAGCTCGATTACCTTGGTGGAAAACAACCGCCAGGTGCTCAATCACAATCCGTGCAAAGTCAGGTTCGGCGCTGACGATGAGAGCGATGGCGAGAACAGCGACAAGTAAATCACGCTGAGGTTCACTGACTCAAAGGGGGCCTCACCCGAGGCTCCCTTTCAGCGTGAAATTTCGGGCGCCGCAGAAGGCGGGGATCGTCTATATGATGTCGAACAATGGATACCTACTGATTCCCGGGAAAACGGAACCGATCCATATACCTGCGCACCTGATGTTTTATGCCTCTTATGCGACCAGCAAAGATATTGGCTCGCCGCCGGGTTCCGCGAACATGCTGCGGGTAATCCGGGAAGGCCAGCCGGACGCGTACATCATCGTGATACCCGGGGTGATACCCGGGGTGATATCCGGACCGCCCGCGGTAAAAAATTAAGCCTACGGTTGGGAGACTCTCCCGTTCTGCAAGTCTTTTGCTTCCATCAGATTCGCCAAATCAACGCAAAGAGTCCTTTAGCCCCATTGCCCGACGGGATCGCTACCGCGAAGCCGCGGTCAGATTCATCTTGGCAATTGTTAACAGTGGAGAGCAGGATTGCGTCTTTAGGATGGGGCGGAGTAGGAGTGGAATGCGCCTTGGCAATGCCGCTTGAGTTTGGGTTGAGAATGCAGACGGGAATGGTGACTGGCAGGCGCGTTCCGGACGAGACCGATGTGGTGTCGTTGGTGGAGGCGGCCCGCGATGGGGATCGCGGGGCGTTTGGGCGGCTCTACGAGCGGTATGCGCGGATGGTGCATGGGATTTTGTTGGGGCGGGTACCGGTGGGAGACGTGGAGGATTTGGTGCAGGATGTGTTTGTTGCGGCTATGCGGCAGGTGCATACGTTGCGGGATGTGAAGTGTTTTGGGGGATGGCTGGCTGCCGTAGCGCGGAATCGGGCGAATGATTATCACCGGCGGTCGGTGGAGTTGGTGGAATTTGCGGAAGATGCACCGGATGGGGCGGTACGGCTTGGAAGCGGGGCTCCGGATGATGGCACGGCCATTTTGGGCGCGATACGGGAGTTGCCGGAGGCTTACCGGGAGACTTTGATTTTGCGATTGGTGGAGGGAATGACGGGTCCGGAAATTGCGGAGCGGACCGGGCTTACGGCGGGGTCGGTGCGCGTGAATTTGCATCGGGGCATGCAGATGTTGCGGGAGAAGCTAGGATGAGAGAAAAAAGAGAGTACGAAGGGCCTAAGACAAACCAAGAGAATGGATAACGCAGAGACTCAGAGGGCACGGAGGGAAGAGCACAGAGGTCACAGAGAAGAAGGGAAAAGACGCAAAAGTATGAGTAAAGAGGAAGAGTTGTTGAAGGGCGAGTATTTGTGGGATGGGTCGGGCGAGGCTGACGCTGAGGTTGTGCGACTGGAGCGGGCGTTGGGGAAGTTTCGGCTTGCTGGGCGCGCGCCGGAGCTGCCGGATAGTCTTGTGGCGTTGCGCCGCGAGTCGTCGATTGATTTGCGCGGTACGCGGCTTTGGTTTCAATTTGCGGCGGTGGCGGCTAGTGCGTTGGTTGTTTTTTCGTTGTGGATGGGACTGCGAGTGCATAGCGAGTCCCTGGCGGCGGGGAGTGAGTGGGGAGTGGAGCGGGTGGCGGGTACGCCGCGAGTTGGCATGAGGACGATTAGTGGAGCGCGCGAGAAGGGCACCCTGCGGATTGGGCAGACTTTGGAGACGGATCAGCAGTCACGCGCGAGCATTAGTGTTTCGGACGTGGGGCAGGTGGACATCGAACCCGAGACGCGGCTGCGGTTGATGGAGTCGCGGACTTCGCGAACGCGGCTGGAACTACAGCGCGGCACGATCCACGCGATGATTTGGGCGCCGCCGGGAGAGTTCCTGGTGGATACGCCGTCGGCGCTGGCGGTGGATTTGGGATGCGCGTACACGTTACGGGTGGACGATTCCGGCGCGGGACTCCTGCGAACGAGGATGGGTTGGGTGGGGTTTCGGCTGAACGGGCGGGACGCGTTCATCCCCGCGGGGGCGGTGGGGGAAACGCGGCCGGGGATCGGGCCGGGAACGCCTTACTTCGAGGACGCGCCGGTGGAATTTCGAGAGGCGTTGCGAGAATTTGATTTTGCGAGGCTAAACGATGATGAGCGAAGTGCGAAGCTTGCGATTGTGTTGGCGCGGGCGCGCAAGGGCGATGCGTTGACGTTGTGGCATCTGTTGAGCGGGGCTTCCATCGCGGATCGCGGGAGAGTCTTCGATGCGCTGAATGCGTTTGTGGGGGCGCCGAATGGTGTGACGCGGGAAGGAATTGAGCGAGGCGAGCAGAGGATGCTGGATGCTTGGTGGAATGAGTTGGGGTACGACAATATTGGTGTGTGGCGGAAGTGGGAGAAGGGAGAGTTTTTGGCGCGCTGAGCGGGCTGGCGTTAACAGCGGTGTCCTGCGGGCGTCTTTGTTTTTGCGAGACGTCCAGTCAAAGGAGACAACATGAAATTACGAAATATATTTTCGCTGAAATATTTTGCGGTGATTGCGGGAGGCTTGCTGGTGGTGGCGGCGCCGGCATTGGCCGGGCCTCCGTTGATTTGCCACGCGATTGACATTGGGTCGC
>DATBBY010000104.1:0-4995 GCA_036270765.1 Candidatus Acidiferrum sp. | reverse complement strand
GAATCAATACGGCAAACTGCCACTTTCGTTCGAGCCCAATGTCGGACAATCCGAGACTTCGGTTCAGTACATTTCTCGCGCCAACGGATATTCGCTGTTCCTCAGCTCTGCGCAAACCACCTTTCTCCTTAAGGCTGATTCCTCCGCAAAGCAGCGAGGCTCTAAGAAGACTTCTCCAGAAGCCAACCACTTCGAACGTGGTTCTTTGCTTCGTTTGCAATTCCCTGATTCCAACCCTAATGCACTGATGAGTCCGGTTGAAGAGCAAGCCGGGAAGATCAACTACCTGATCGGCAACGATGCAAAGGAATGGCGCGTTAATGTTCCGACGTATGCGAAGGTCAAAGAAAGCAATCTCTATCCGGGCGTTGACGTTGTGTATTACGGTACGCAGCAGCAACTTGAATACGACTTTGTCGTCTCGCCTGGCGCCAATCCTCGCATGATCAAGCTGTCGTTTTCTGGCGCGGATAAAGTTCGCCTGGATCAAAACGGCAACTTAATCGCGTCTGTGGCTGCCGGCGATGTTTCGATGCGCAAGCCGGTTGCCTACCAGCAAGACAGCAAGGGACAGCGGCAACTGGTGGCGGCGAATTATGTTTTGCGCGGCAGGCACGCCGCAATCTCGGTGGGCAGTTACGACCCGAAGCGCGAATTGATTATCGATCCGATCCTCGAATACTCGACGTATGTTGGCGGAAGCAATATTGATGGCGGCAACGCAATCGCCGTCGCTCTTGACAACACCGCCTTCATCGCCGGCGGCACTTTCTCTACGGATTTTCCGACGGCACATCCGTTGCAGCCCAACCACGGAGGCCCAGACGATTTTTCCCGTGATGCTTTTGTGGCAAAAATTAGCGCCGATGGTTCCACACTCCTCTACGCCACGTATCTTGGCGGTGGCAGCGAGGATGTTGCGAATGGCATCGCTATCGATATCTTTGGGAATGCTTATGTCGCCGGAACGACGTTGTCGGGTAACTTTCCGGTAACTCCGAACTCCGCGAACACCCTATGTGGAGGTGACGGCCAGTGTGGCGCTACGTGGAATGGCAAGCACTTGGTTGTTTCCAATGGTTTTGTGGCCAAGCTAAATCCGGCCGGCTCGGAATTGATCTATTCTACTTTCATCGGTGAATATGAGACCGTGCGAGTCCAGGCGATCGCAGTCGATAAGGACGAAATTGCTTACGTCACGGGCCAGACGGGTCCCAACCTGCCTGTAACTGTTCCAATTCCGCCTGATACTCAGCCACCACCACCATTTCCCATTACGGCAAGCGCTTTCCAGCCAACGATTTCCGGTGACGATGATGCATTCGTGGCAAAAATCAGCGCGAGCGGATCGACTATCCTGTATTCAAGCTATTTGGGTGGCGATAACGAAGATATCGCTTACGGAATCGCTGTGGACAACACTGCGAATGCTTATGTCACCGGGCTCACCTATTCTGTTAGCTTCCCCGTGACCGGTTCGGCTCTGCAACCCGCAAACGCCGGAGCCGGCGACGCATTTTTGACAAAAGTGAATACCGATGCGTCGGGCGCCGCTTCTCTCGCTTATTCCACTTTCCTGGGCGGTTCGGGTGTTGACCAGGGCAACGCCGTGGCAATTGATCCGAGCGGCGACGTATACGTTGCGGGGCTTACCAGTTCGCCCGGTTTAACCTCGATTCGGCCTTACGGCGGCAATGGCGATGCTTTCATCGCAAAATTCAACCCATCGCTTAGTGGCGCAGCTTCGCTGATTTACTTCAGCTATCTCGGGGGCTCGCTGGCGGATTCGGGCGGTGGAATCGCGATTGACGGTGATGGCAATGCATATGTGACAGGTTCCACCGTGTCCTCAGATTTTCCGGTGGCGGGCGCGGTCTTCCAGCCGGCGTATGGCGGAGGCAATGCTGACGCGTTCGTTACCAAACTCGATCCCACCGGCGCGACCATCCTCTACTCCAGCTTTCTTGGTGGTTCCAATACCGAAAGTGGCAACGCTATCGCCGTCGACTCGGTTGGATCAGCGTACGTTACCGGACAAACCTGCTCTCTCGATTTTCCGCTGACCAATCCGGAGCAAGCCGGCTCGGGCGGAAACTGCGACGCTTTCGTATCCAAGGTCAGCGTACTAAATGGAATCATCTTGAATCCGACTGGCCTCGTTTTCCAGTCTCTGAATGTTGGTGCCACAAGTTTGCCGCAGACCGTAACTCTCACAACCGGCGATAGCGCAGTTGCCATAAATTCTATAACGATTGGCGGTACAAACCCTGGTGACTTCTCCCAGACCACGACTTGCGGTGCCAACGTTCTTTCTGGCACGCAATGCACGTTCAGCGTCATGTTTAGTCCGACCGCGGTCGGTCTACGCAAAGCTTCGCTCATCATTGGCGATACCGAAAACGGCGTTCCGGTGTCTCACGTGGTCGCTCTGACGGGAAGCACCTCCGTAGTGCAGCTTTCCTCGTCGAGCCTAGACTTTGGTAGCCAGTCAATTGGTGTCACCACCGCGCCCCAAACCATTACCGTCACCAACGTGGGATCGTCTGCTCTCATCATTTCAGCAATCGTTGCAAGCAGCGATTTCGCGCAAACCAACAATTGCACCAAGGCACCTTTGCAACCTGGGACCAACTGCGTTATCAACGTCACCTATACGGCAACGTCTTCGGGACCGAGCCTTGGAGCGCTCACCATCACGGACAATGTTCCCGGCAGTCCGCAAGTGGTGTTACTAAACGGTTCTGGCGTGATCCCCGATTTCAGCATCACTCCCAGCCCATCCAGTGTCGCCGTTATCGCCGGGCACTCAACTATGTTTAATGTGACGGTCTCGTCGATTTCAGGATTTGCTCAAACGGTTTCACTATCTTGCGGTGGTGCTCCAAGCACATCATCTTGTGTAGTTTCCCCTAGCTCGGTAGCGCTTACCGCGAACGGCACAGCCACAGCGACAGTGACCATATCAACCGTGGCTCGTACCATGCTGCCGCCGATTGGTACGCCGAGAAGTCTGCCGCGGCTTCCATCGATGCCTCTCTACGTTCTGGCGCTTGCCAGCTTGATGGCGCTTGTCATTCGAATGCTGCCTGCGCCTCGTCGTGCTTATGTGACAGCCTGCCTTTTGATGCTCGTTCCCATAGTTCTAATGAGCGCCTGTAATGGTGGAAAAGTGTTGGGTTCTGGCTCCGGAACGGCGGCAGGAACCTACCAGCTTATGGTTACTGGAACGGCAGGCACAACGTCGCATTCCGTGCCGGTGAGTTTGCAGGTGAAGTAAACGAACCATCTCCGCATCTTTATACGCGGAGACCTTGTGGGCTGTGGTCGCGAATTTGCTTCCCCGGCAGCTGTGCCAGCAACTTTTCAAGGAGACGATGCGATGCGACGCTTGATCTGGTTGATCCCCGCGATTCTCTTGTTCTGTCTTCCCGCCTGTGCGCAGGAAACTCCGCATTGGGAGCTCAGCGGTGGCTACTCTGACCTCGTCGCCAATGTCGGCTCTAATAGCTTCAATATGCACGGCGGCGGAGGAGCTATTCAGGAAAACGTGAATGACTGGTTTGGCGGCCGAGTTGAGATTAACGCGTTCGGAGGTGATACTGGAGGAATCCACGTTACCGCACAAACCTATACGTTTGGCCCGGTTTTTGCTTTCCGCAAGTACCAGCGCTTTACACCCTTCGTACACGTTCAGTTGGGCGCCATGCACGCCAGCTCCGGCTATCTGGGAATTTCCGAATCAGCCGACAAATTCATCCAAGTCCCCGGTGGAGGGGTAGACATCGGTCTAAATCCCCGTTTCGCTGTCCGGCTGCAAGGTGACTATGTCTCAACAAATTTTCTGAACGACCATCAGAATAATTTCCAATTCTCAGCACACCTGGTGATCCACCTGGGCCACAAGTAGACACGCCTGGTCGCTCGTCCCAGCTGGCTAGCAGTATCCCCAACGTATTTGCGAGGGAATTCGTCCAGAATCATGTCACGTGCGCCAGTGAATGCGCCTCTCGATCGGCTTTAGAAATCGCGAAGGGAGCTAAGGCGGCCCCTTGGCTGCAAGGCCTGAATTGCTAAATCAGTCTTTGGCTAAATTTCGCACCAATAGCCAAAGATTTGCTGGCCGTTCCGCAAGCCTGCGCACGAACCACGGATACCAATAATCTCCATAAGCGATCAGCACGCCTGAACGCCAACCACCTGCCGCCAGCCGCTCTTGTTCGGATCGTTGAATGCCGTACAGCATTTGCACTTCGACTTCCTTACGCGAAATACCATCCGCGGTGGCGAAATCGGTGATGCGATGAATCAGCGCAGCGTCGTGAGTTGCGAATGCGGCGCGGCGCACGTTGCCTCGCGCTTGTTCTCGGAGTAAGTTCTGCGCCAACAGCAAATAATTTGCATCGATTGTTCCTTTGCTTCGCATCGCGACGTCCGGCGGCTCGGCATATGCGCCTTTTACCAAACGAATTGTCGCCTTCATCTGACTTAAGTTTTTAATATCCGCTGCCGTTCTATACAGATAGGCCTGCAAACAGATTCCAGCGTTCGGGAAATCCGCGAGGAGCCGGACATAAATTCGCAACGTGGCATCTACGTAACCGCTCGCTTCCATATCGATCCACAGTGTTCTTGCAGGACGTTCCACGGCAAACAGGCGGCGCAAGTTGTGCGCGCAGATTTCTGGCGAAAGATCGAGTCCTAATTGCGTGAGCTTCACTGAAATTTCGCCGTCCAGATTTTCAACGCGGATTTTTTCCAGCACGTGCTGGTAGTGTGTCGCGACCTTTTCCGCTTCCTGTTTGTCGAAAACATTCTCGCCAAGGTGAGTCAGCACCGCGGCGATGTTTTTTTTCTTCAACTCGCGCGCCGCCGCGATCGCGTCGTCCAGAGTTTCTCCTGGCATAAATCGCGAAACGCTTCTCTTCACGAATGTGTACCGGCTGGCCCGTTCTCTCAACCAGCGGTTTTGTGATGCTGCCAACAGCAATGCGCGAG
>DATBBY010000103.1:0-25300 GCA_036270765.1 Candidatus Acidiferrum sp. | reverse complement strand
GACGTGCACAGGAAAATCGCGAACCTGGGCGAAAAAACTTTCCGCTGGGAAAAGGGCGCGAGCGTTCACGAGGTAAAATTCAACTACACGTTGAATTCGGCGGCGGCGCAATTACTACAAATTTTTGAAGGACTGGCACGGCAGCAGGAGCACGTGATGCTGCTCACGCGCCGAATGAGGTACGACCGTTTGGGAATAAATGATGCGCTGCTGCAATTCGAAACGGATTTGAATCATAAATTGCTGCCGGAACCACAAGGCGCGCTTCCGATGCTCGATGAGATCGGGAATGATTCGCGGTTCGTGGATATCGCGCGGCAGCGGGCGCGAACTTTGGCGGAGCGGATCCGCCACCCGAGCTAGCGAAAGGTAAATTCCTCGCAACGGCTGATCGAATCGTTCAGCCTCGATCAATTTTCACAAATATAGGGATTTTATGAAAATTTATGCGGAAGCGACGACGGGCTGCGCCGCCGCGGCAAGGTCTCGCAGAGCAGTGATGTATGGCGCGCGCGCCACGCCGCGTTCAGTGAAAATTGCAGCTATGTAACGCGCCGGAGTTACGTCAAACGCAGGGTGAGCGGCGTGAACATCGGGGGCAATTCTCAGGCCCTGCAGATGAGTGACTTCCAACGCGGAGCGCTCTTCGATAGGGATGTGGTCTCCATCGGGAATGGACAAATCAAAAGTCGAGACTGGCGCGGCGATGTAAAACGGCACGTTATTTTCTTTGGCCAGCACCGCGATTTGATAGGTGCCGATCTTGTTGGCGGTGTCGCCATTGGCGGCGATGCGGTCGGCGCCGGTAACAATCGCTCCAACTTTTCCGGTTTTCAAAAAATGTCCGACCATGTTGTCGGTAATTAATGTGAGTGGGATACCGCCTTTGTGCAGTTCCCAAGCGGTCAGACGCGAGCCTTGAAGATACGGACGCGTTTCTGGAACCAGCACATGCAGCTTTTTTCCTTGCTGATAGGCGACGCGAATTACGCCCAGGGCCGTTCCGATTCCGCCGGTAGCCAACGCGCCGGCGTTGCATTGGGTCATTACCTGGCCATGTGCGGGCATAAATTCCGCGCCGTATTCGCCGATGGCTTGGTCGGTGGCCTTTTTTTCGAGGTGCACTAATTTCGCTTCTTCAACCATGGCGCGTTTGATTTCAGGAAGCGGCTTGGAGGTCGCGCAAAGTTCAGCAAACCGGCGCTTCATGCGAGTGAGAGCCCAGAAAAGATCGACGGCAGTGGGGCGCGTTTTCGCGAGAGTGTCGCAGATTTCCGGGAATTCAGACTTCAATGCGTCCACGGTTGTCGCGTTTGAATGCAAAACTCCTAGAGCTGCGCCCATAGCGGCTGCCACGCCGATGGCCGGCGCTCCGCGGATGACCATTTCGCGGATGGCTTTGGCTACCTCGCGATAATCGGTATAGGTATAGCTGATTTCTTCGGCGGGCAAACGGCGCTGGTCCAGCATGACGACGCCTTTGTCGGTCCATTCAATGGGTTGTGCTACGTACATAGTTCTCTAAGTTCTCCCCGCTTACTCGCACTAATTAAATTGTAGCGAATGCCCCGGAACAAAACGAATGCCGCACATAACCAAATTGTGGTCAAGGTGACATGGGCATGTGCTGAAAGCCCCTGGTCGCGATGATGGAAGTCAAAGCGATCATGGAGTTGTAACCTAAGTGCAGCAGGAAACTGGCGAGGACCGTGCCTGTTCGAGCCCGCGCGAAAGTAAAAATCACGCCGACCAAAGTAAGAAGTGCGACCAGCCGGAAGGTCCAGCCAAGCTGCGCACCGTGCATCAAGCCAAATAAAACGCCGGTGACTAAAATTCCCGGCAGGACGCCGAGGGATTTGGCAAAGAGCGGGTAGAGGTAGCCGCGAAAGACAGTTTCCTCCACGAGGGGCGCGACGAAAACCGCCATGGTCATAAGCAGGAACGCGCCGGAACGATTTTTGAAAATTTCCTGGATGGGCAGGTGATCGGTGTTTTTCATGTTGTAGCTGGCCAGGGCCACAAAAATAGCCAGCCCGCAGCCGGAGAAGAAATACATCCAGGGTCTGCCTGAACCGGTGGCGGGATTGGCATTCAATTTTCGCCAGCCCAGCGAGCGCCAGAAGGGCACGTCTCGCAAGACCGCAAGGGTCACGTATAGGAACAGGAAAAGCAGGGCGTACCACAGCACATTACTTTCAACGAGCAGTTGCGGGCTATTTTCGAACACGCGCTGCACTTGAACGGCGCTTAAGTGACGGTTCGCGGAAACATAAAATACAAAACCGAGTTGCACAACCATCAGGCTGGCGAATCCAAAAAAGATAAAAATGATCAGGTGCGGCCAGGACCAGGACACGCGCAAGTCTTCCGGCAGAATTCGCTTGGCCTGAAAGGCGGGGATTGCGGCGGCCATGGGATCGCCGGGAAGAACCTGCGAAGGCTGAGGATCGCCAACTGGTTGAAGCGCGGGCGGCGGAGGGATTTCGGGTTGAGTCTCCGGTATCGGATTCACGACGTGATCCGACGTTTCGTTGTTCGGGTTCTCGTCGTGATCGTTCATTTTCTCTTTTTCTTTGCGCTACGCTTTGGCCAGCCGGAAGCTAGCGCAGCAGCTACCAACGGCATGAGTAATTCGTGATGTCCGGTGATGGCGTACCCTCTAGATTCTACCCCGCTGCGCTTGCCGGCGGATAATGTGGGGCGCTTCACCACATTTTGCAGCGGGCGATAATGCTGGATGAAGTCAAAATTCGCGGTGGTTATGGGGCGCAACGGCATGCCTAAGTTGCGCACCACGGAAACCGCTTTCAAGAAAATCTCCGGCAAAAGCACTGCCGAGCCCCAGTTCATATATACGCCGCCGGGATGCATGGATTTCACCAGCGCGCAGAAGAGGCGGAAGTCCAAGTAAGTAGCCGCACCCAAGGCGGCGCCGTCGGCGACCGGGTGCATGTGGGGAATATCAGCGCCGATGGCCAGATGAACGGTGACGGGAATACGGCGGCGATAGGCCGCGGCCACAACGCTGCGCGAGGCGTACCGCGCTTTCGCGCCGCTGACAGTCAAGAATTGGCCAGCGGCTTCGCCATAACCGATGCCGGAACGCGCGGCATTTTTGGCAATTTCGTTTAGTTGCTCGCCGGTCTCGCGGGCCATGCCGAATTGCCCCGCGTTGATACCGGCGTCGACGTCCTCGGAAGTGTTTCCCGCGATGGCGAGTTCGAAATCGTGGATTAATGCGGCGCCGTTCATGGCGATGCCGGACACAAAGCCGCGTTCCATCAGATCGATCAGGATAGGGCCGAGGCCGACTTTAACGACGTGGCCGCCGATGCCCCACACAATTGCTTTTTTGTTGGCGCGGGCGCGTTGGACGGCAGCTAGCAACTGGCGGAGATCTTCAGCGGCAAGAAAATTGGGGAGCGAATCCAGGAATTTTGAGATAGAGACATTTTTGGCGAGCGGCTTTGCGAAGTCAGCGACGTTCACTTTGCTTTTGCGCGAAGCGAGCGGATAGGTGCGCACGGCGCCCAGCTGCAACGGCGCGGTGGAATAAATGCTCATTGAAGAAAGATCACTTTAGAAAGCCCTCGGCATGTATGGAAACTTTCATGATTCTACTTCCCTGCTGATCCCAAAATTCCTGGCTGTTTCTAGTTATCGCCGACATTGAATTATCGCTCATGGCCGTTCGAACCGGAGCCAGGAGGATACCCGTTGGTGTTCAGAACGCGAGCAAGCGCTTGGCCGGTGTAAGACTTTTTGGTGCGTGCCACCAATTCCGGCGGACCTTGCGCCACGATACGTCCTCCACCTTCGCCGCCTTCGGGACCCAAATCTATAATCCAGTCCGCTTGTTTGATGACGTCGAGATGATGCTCGATGATCAGCACGGTATTGCCGAGACTAACGAGGCGCTGCAACACAGCCAAAAGTTTTCGCACATCGTCAAAATGCAGGCCGGTCGTGGGCTCGTCGAGAATATATAACGTGCGGCCGGTCTGGCGCTTGGAAAGCTCGCGAGCCAGCTTGATGCGCTGCGCCTCGCCTCCTGACAGGGTGGTGGCCGATTGGCCAAGGGTGACGTAACCAAGGCCGACTTCCACGAGGGTGGCGAGCTTCTGCTGAATCTGGGGAATATTTTCGAGCAATTTGAGGGCTTCCGAGGCGGGCAGATTTAACACATCGCTGATGGAATGTCCTTTGTAGCGCACCGCGAGGGTTTCCGAATTGTAGCGGCGGCCACGGCACACTTCGCACATGACATATACGTCGGGAAGAAAATTCATTTCGATGCGGCGCAGGCCGTCGCCTTGGCAGGCTTCGCAACGGCCGCCCTTCACGTTAAAACTGAAACGTCCGGGTTTGTAGCCGCGTTCGCGGGATTCCGGCAGCATGGAAAAAAGATCACGGATGGGCGCAAAAACTCCGGTGTAGGTCGCGGGATTCGAACGGGGAGTTCTGCCGATAGGCGCCTGATCGATCTCGATTACTTTGTCGATCTGCTCTGCACCAAGGATTTCGCGATGCGCGGAGACGGGCTCCATGGAACGATAAAGTTTCTGGGCCAGCGCGCGATACAGAATGTTATTGATGAGCGTGGACTTCCCTGAGCCAGAAACTCCAGTGACTACCGTTAAAAGACCGAGAGGGATCGTGACGTCCACATCTTTCAAATTATTGGCGGTGGCACCGAGGACTTGAATGGCTTTGCCATTGGGGCTGCGGCGTTTTTCTGGAACGGGAATGCGCAGGGCGCCAGAAAGATATTGTCCGGTTAAAGATGCGCTGGTGGCTTCGATGAGCTCAGGCTTACCCTGTGCGACCAAGTAGCCGCCAGCATCGCCTGCGCCGGGGCCGAGGTCCACCACGAAATCGGCGCGGCGAATAGTTTCCTCGTCATGCTCGACGACCAGCACGGTATTGCCGAGATTGCGCAATTGCTCAAGGGAGCCAAGCAGGCGGTCATTGTCGCGGGCATGCAAACCGATGGAAGGCTCATCGAGTACATAGAGCACGCCGCGCAGACGCGAACCAATTTGAGTGGCAAGGCGAATGCGCTGAGCTTCGCCGCCGGAAAGCGTAGCGGCGGAACGATCCAGGCTGAGGTAGTTCAGGCCGACGGCAAGGAGAAAATCGAGGCGCTCGGCGACTTCTCCGAGGGGGCGCGCGGCGATTTCTTTTTGGCGGTCGGTCAGCTGCGCGAGAATTTTGTCCACGGCCGCGCGCGCTTGCGTGAGCGAGAGTCCGGTGAAGTCGGCTATCGACAAGCCGCCAAGTTTCACTGCGAGCGAACCTGGGCGCAGACGCTTGCCGTGACAGACGGCGCATTCCGTGGCGGACATGTAGCGGGTCATCCACTCGCGGTAAGAGTCGGAACTGGATTCTTCGAAATTGTTTTCGAGAAATTTGAGGATGCCCTGAAAATGGAAACCTTTTTCGCTGCGCGCTTTTTTACTGTCGGAAGCGGTTTCTTCTTTGGAGACGCGGCTGTTGGATGGCGGGTAGCCATAGAGCAACATATTTTGAATACGCGGGGGAAACTTTTCGAACGGCGTATCTAGCGAGAATCCGTGCGCGTACGCGGCCAACTCCATGGTGCGCTTTAAAGGCGTGGAGGCCGAACCTGGGCCCAGGCCGCCTTCAAATAACGGGCGCGACCAATCGGTGATGATTTTGGCGGGATCGAAATCATATTTCGAGCCCAGGCCGTTGCAGGCCGGGCATGCGCCATAGGGAGAATTGAAACTGAAGGAGCGCGGCTCGAGTTGCGGAACGGAAATGCCGCAGTCGGGGCAGGCCAGTTTTTCGGAGAAGACATATTCCTTACCGCCCACGACGACCACGGTTACTAGGCCGGAGGCGAGTTTCAGCGCGGTGGCGATGGATTGCTCCAGGCGCGTGGCGATGCCCGGCTTCACCAATAAACGGTCGATGACAATTTCGATGGTGTGATTTTTGCGTTTGTCGATGACGGGAAGTTCGTCTAGGGGAAACAGCTCGCCGTTGATGCGCACGCGGACGTAGCCATCCTGCGCAAATTTCTCAAGTTCCTTGCGGTACGCGCCTTTTCGGCCGCGCACGATGGGCGCGAGAATCATCACGCGGTCGTCGGGCTGGCAGATTTCGCCGTGGAGAATGGACTGGACGATCTGTTCGCTGGATTGCCGGGTGATGGGCTTGCCGCAATTGGGGCAATGCGGGGTGCCGACCGAGGCGTAAATCACGCGGAGGTAGTCGTAAATCTCGGTGATGGTGCCTACCGTGGAACGCGGCGAGCGCGTGGTGGTTTTCTGCTCGATGGCGATGGAGGGCGAAAGGCCCTCGATCACGTCCACCTCGGGGCGCTCCATCTGGTCGAGGAACTGGCGGGCGTAGGCGGAAAGGGACTCGACATAGCGGCGCTGGCCCTCGGCGTAAATGGTGTCAAAGGCCAGGGAGGACTTGCCGGAGCCAGACAGGCCGGTGATGACGGTCAGGGAATTGCGCGGAATCTCAACGTCAATATTCTTGAGGTTGTGCTGGCGAGCGCCGCGAATGACCAGTTTGGTGAGGCCCATGTCGGGATCTGCTCCCTCCACAGGAGCCCGTAGCCCCAGTAGAGAAAATTAGGGGCACAATAACTCTTCACCATAGCAGGGAGATTTGAAGCGGTCAAACGGGGCGCAAAAATGGGGTGGTGCGTCAGTCCCCTGTTCGACTGATTTTTCCACCACACGTGCGATTGGAATTTTTTCAGCCCTTCCGCATATGCCGTATATTCTTGACCCACATCCTTCTCGGCAAAATTTGCCGTGACCCATCCCTTCGCAGCGGGAATCCCGAGCGTATTCAGCGCCTTGTGAATCGCATCCTCATCGCCGGTGCGCACCACCGCGACCACATCGGCAAACTGCTCCTCAATCCCCGCCCGCGAATGTGCATACGTCTTTACTGCATCGCTGCCCGCACTTCCCGGGCTCTGAGCAAGTAAGGCGGTCGTAAACATCAGAAACAAAACAAACCCTAAGCTAATCCGCTTTACAAAACACATGGCGTAACCCTTTCGCTTCCCCCTTATTGTCACCCGGCCATACTGCCATAGGTCCACAAAGCATGGTACGTCGGGAAATCGGAAAGTGACCCACTACTGAATTGCGGCACGGATATAGTTTGTGTGGCGAAACATTTGGCGGCGTTCCACGTTAAGTACAGTAGACCCCTTTCACTACCGCCCCTTACAACTAGGAGGGAACATGAGCTCAGCCCATAACCCAGGGAGAGTCGCGGGACTCTGGTACCTGCTACTTTGCATCGCTGGACCGCTGCGCCTCATCTACATTCCTACCAAGCTGTTTGTGCACGGGGACGCGGCTGCAACGGTTAACAACATTGCTGCGCACGAGTGGCTCTTTCGCTTCGGCATCGTGGGCGACTTGTTTGGCGCGGTCGTCCTGATTTTTCTGGTGATGGCCTTTTACCGGTTGTTCAAGGACGTCGACCAATACCTGGCAATGCTGGTAGTGATTCTCGGCGGAGTGATGCCGTCGCTGCTGTACTTCGTTAACGTTGTGAGCGACTCAGGCGGGCTGATGATTGCGCGGGGCGCCGATTTTTTGTCGGTATTCGACAAACCTCAGCGGGATGCGCTAGTCGTGCTGCTGCTACGCCTGCACGACGCGCAAAACACGGCCGCGGAGATGCTGTGGGGACTATGGCTTATTCCGCTGGCAATCCTGGTGTACAGGTCGCGTTTCCTGCCGCGCTTTCTGGGAGTCTGGCTGGTCATCAACGGAATCGCCTACGTGATCCTGTGCTTGACGGGCGAATTGCTTCCGCAATATTACAACCAGGCTTTTCTCATCTCCCAGCCCGCGCTCTTTGGAGAGCTGGCGTTTATGCTGTGGCTGGTGATCAAGGGCTCCAAACCGCAACCGCAGAACGCCGCGGCCCTATCGTCGGCGGTTGCGTAGAGCGATTAATCGGCGCGACTTCCTAAAGAATTAATCCAGATCTTCGTGAGTCCGCTGCTCCGGCTGCGGATAAGGAAGCGAACGGAGGAGCAGACTTTCGACCACGCTAAAAATCGCAGTGTTTACGCCGATGCCCAGCGTCAGGATGGCGACCGCGGTGAAACCGGGATTTTTTGCCAGCGTGCGGAAGCCATAACGGAGGTCTTGCAGCAGATTATCCATGCGGTAATTCCTCAATTGCAAAGGCTGTGCGGCAATTTTGTGGCAGCGGTGTGCCTGGCCCACCATTCTCAAACACGCAGTTCTGCGATTTTATTCCAGGTTGGACTCTAAAATTGATTTAGAACGGGAAGTTTGAATTTCCAGGCTATTGCATCGGGCGCGACTGTGGCATTATCAGCGCATGGGAAATAAAGACTCAGGAAGACGCGAAAAAAAGAAGCCGAAGAAGCAAACTCCGAAACCCACGGTTGCCCCGACTGCCAACGTGGTACGGCAAGCGCCGACACGCCCTTAAGGCTAATTGAACGCACGTTGCGCGCGGTCAGCGCATTTGCTTCATTGCGCTTGTGCGAAGCTGAAGAAGCTGTTTGTGGTGATGCCGTCCGTGGACCACATGAAGCTTTCTCCACTGTGGCGCGGTCAACGGACCTAGGATGGGATGGTCGAGCACGTGGACGCGGCCTCCAAAGCGCGCTTCGCACTGCGTGATGATCGCATCCATCTCGGCAATCTTGGCCCCGAATTCTTCGCGCACCTGAGCCGTTGGCAAGCCTTTCGGTACCGTCACCGCAGGCGCTTTGACTCCGTCGGGCATGTGACCCAATCCCACGACGACGAAGGTTCGTAAGCGATTCTCCATTGACCGGCGCGAGGCCAAAGGCTTACCGGCGGCCATTACTCGCTCGAAGCCTTTAATCGTTCCGGTATAGGTGAGATACAGGTGCTCCAACAGCTCCGCAGCGCACCATTTGCCCGGGGGATGCCAGGTCCATTGGTCGCCGGACATGCCGTCCACGGCCGACTCCAGAGACCCTTTCAGCTTGTCGAGGCGGGGATCCATAACCTTCTCTCGCTTAACTCGCATGCTTCCAGATTGGGGTCAGGTTCCTGGGCATACCATAATCACTGTAGACCATTATTTGCCTTGGTAAAAATTGGGACCAGGACTGCTTTTTTACCCTGTGGAATCCTTTACATTGTTATAACTAAAGGTCTTATGGATGGCGCGCAGGTTGCACCACTAAAGGGCGGTGGGGGAAGTGAACCGAGGATCCCTTTAGGGGATTGAGGGCTGGGCCGGTTCACATTCCCCCCTATTTTTTTTCCTGCCGCTATAAACTCCAAAAAACTGCGAAAACTGGTAGTCCTAGCTATCTAACATTTGTGGCACGGAAGTGTCGGCGGCGACGTCGTGGTCGCGGGTGACGTAATCGCTGAGGGTCAGCGCCAACATGATGGCCAGCCAGAAAACCGCGCAGATGATCACCAATTGCGTGCGTTTGGGGCTATACCTGGCGTGCATGAAGTACAGGACTACCAGGGTGGCTTTGAGCGAGGCGATAGCCAGCGCAATGACGATATTAAATGGCCCCAGGTTCACGTAGGCAGCGGCGACGGTGGCCGCGGTCAAAACCATCAGCGAAAGAAAAATGCCTACATAAATTTTGGGCGGAACAATGTGCTCGGACACGCTCGGTCTCCTATAGGCCCCTACTGGTGCCGGTCGATCAAATACAACAACGGAAATAGATAAATCCAGACGATATCCACGAAGTGCCAATACAAGCCGATCATTTCCACTGGGGTGTTATAGGTGGGCGTGAAGCGGCCGAGCATCGATTGCCGGATCAACCATAGCAGCATTCCCGCGCCCACGATCATGTGCAAGGCGTGAAGTCCGGTCATTCCGAAATACAGAGAAAAATAGAGTTGAGCGTGGGCATTCAGATCAGGGTCTTTCGCGAAGGCCTTGCTCAGTTCTTCTTTTTCAGCTTCGATTTCTTTGGGATCGTCGTTGGGCGCGGGATGTTGGGCGCGATAATCGATTTGAAAGTGATAGCCAGGAATCAGATGGTGATCGAATTTCTGTTTGTATTCGATAACTTTGACGCCCAGAAACGCGCTGCCCAGAACCAGAGTGGCTAGCAGAAACCCGGTGGTGGCTTTTCGTTTGCCGACGTGGGAAGCCCACACGGACATGGCCATGGTCAAGCTGCTGAGAATCAGGATGACGGTGTTCGCGCCGCCGAGTTTCAGATCAAGAGTATTGCTGCCAACGCCAAAAGCTGTGCCGTAATAGTGGCGATTGAGCGTGTAGGTCATGAACAGGCCGCCGAAGAATAAAACTTCGGTGGCCAGAAATACCCACATGCCCAGAGCAGCGGATTCCTTCTGCTGCTCAAGCGTTTCGAATTGTCCGTACAGTTCGCCGGTGCGATGCACGCGGTCTCCTTGTTATAGAACTCGGTTATAAAACTCGCCAGCGATGTGTTCGCGTCAACACCAGCCGGCGCAAAATCTAAAAGCGGCTAATCGTCTCCGTGAGCTGGGGCCGGCAACTTACCGGCGACGATGTGATCCAGTTCCAGATCGGGGCGAGTCTCGAAATCGTAGGCCTCCCAGGTGACTTCCGGGGTGACCAGGAAATTTTCGGTGAGCGGCGGAGAATCCGTTTTCCACTCGAGGCCGGTAGCGGGCCAGGGATTTGGCCCCGCGACAACACCGTACTTCAAGGACCAGACCAGGTAGATCATCGGTAGCAAATATCCCAAGGCAAGAATCGATGCGCCCGCGGTGGACATCACGTTCAGTACCTGAAATTCCGGCGGGTAGGAATGATAGCGGCGGGGCATGCCCAGATAACCGAGAATAAATTGTGGGAAGAAGGTCAGGTTGAAACCGGCGAACAAAATGATCGCGGAAACGCGCGCCAGGAATTCGGGATAGAGTCTGCCACTGATCTTGGGCCACCAGAAATGAATGCCACCGAGATATCCCATGACCGCGCCGCCAACCATGATGTAGTGGAAATGGGCGACCACGAAGTAGGTGTCGTGGATGTGAATGTCCAGGCCAAGGCACGCGAGGAAAAGCCCGGTAAGTCCACCGATGAGGAACAAACCAATGAATCCCAGGGCGTACAGCATGGGAGTGTCCCAGGAGATAGAACCCTTGTATAGCGTGGAGGTCCAGTTAAAAACTTTGACCGCCGAGGGGATGGCAACGAGATAGCTCAAGAACGAGAAAGCCAGCGCGGCGTAGACGGATTCTCCGGTAAGAAACATATGGTGGGCCCAGACGAAAAAGCCGATTACGGCGATGGCGATACTCGATCCGGCGATGAAGGAATAACCGAAGATCGGTTTGCGCGCAAAGGTAGGAATGATTTCGCTGATCACACCCATAGCGGGAAGAATCATGATGTAGACGGCCGGGTGCGAATAGAACCAGAACAGATGCTGGAAAAGAATAGGATCGCCGCCCAGCGCGGGGTTGAAGAAGCCCAGATGAAACATGCGCTCAAGTCCGACGAGCAACAGAGTGATGGCGATGACCGGGGTGCCCAGGATAAAAATGATGCTGGTGGCGTATTGCGCCCAAACGAACAAAGGTAAGCGGAACCAGGTCATGCCCGGAGCACGCATGGTGTGAATGGTTACCACGAAGTTGAGGCCAGTGAGGATTGAAGAAAAGCCATTGATGAAGATGCCCAGAACGGCGGGGGTGACCGCGGAGTTTGAGTAGACGCTACTAAGCGGCGTATAGAAGGTCCATCCGGTGTCGAGGCCGCCGGTGGAGAAGGAGTACAAAACGAAGCAGCCGCCGATTAAATAGATATACCAGCTCAAAAGATTGATCTTGGGAAAAGCCAGGTCTTTGGCGCCAATCATCAGCGGCACGAGGAAATTTCCCAGCACCGCCGGAATCGAAGGGATCAGGAAAAAGAAAATCATGGCCACGCCGTGCATGGTGAAAAGTTTGTTGTAGGTTTCCGGCGTGACTAAAAAGCCCTGCGGGGTCATCAGGTGGATACGAATCATGGTGGCGAAAATGCCACCCACGAAAAAGAAAAACGTCACGGAAAAAAGATACAGAAGAGCGATGCGTTTATGGTCGGTGGTAAGGAGCCACGAACGAATGCCATAGGTGGCATTCAGGTAATGCTCTTCCGGTATTTTGTATATCGGAGCTGTAGCGGTGCGCGTGCTAGTTGGCGTATCCATACTTATTTCTTCCCCGAGGCTGGTGCAATCCCCGCGCCGGTAGGAGGCGGAGGTTCGTTTTGCAAAGATTTTATGTAGCTGGTCAGTGCGATGATCTGTTCTTCCGTTAATTGACCCTGAAACGCGGGCATCAGGGGCTGATACCCGGCTACTATTTTTGCGTTGGGCTGCAGAATGGACTCGCGGATGTAAGCGTCGTCGGCGGTAACGGTTTTGCCATCGGCGAGTAGAACTTGATGGTCATACAAGCCGTTCAAGGAAGGCGCGCGGCCCTTGCCATCGCTGGAATGGCAAGTTATGCAGGCTCTTTCAGCGAATAGCTTTTGGCCTGCAACGAGCGGGTTAGCTTCGGCGCCTGCCGCGCCGGAGAGCCATGCGGCGTAATCGCCTTGCTCCATGACGGTGACCCAGCCGGTCATAATGGCGTGATTGGTGCCGCAGTATTGCGAACAATACAAACGATACCGCCCGGCCTTCGTGGGACGGAACCACATGGTGTTGTAATGGCCGGGGACGACGTCCATTTTTACGCGGAAGGCCGGGACCGAGAAATCGTGGATCACGTCCTCGCTGGCCATGATCAGCCGGACGTCGCGACCTACTGGCAGATGCACCTCATTAATTTCTTTCAAACCATTAGGCTGCTGTACCTTCCACATCCATTGTTTGCCGACCACATAAATGTCGAGAGTATCGCCGGGAGAATGGCGATAGTCCACGTAGACAACCGCGCCCCACGCAAACATGGCCATAGCTAGAACCAAGGGCACCACGATCCACGCGGTTTCCAGGCGCATGTCGCCATGAATGGGCACGCCAATTTCGGTCTGATGTTTGCGCTCATACTTAAAAAAGAAATAAATAACTGCGGCGGTTATTGCGACGGCGAAGAAGACGCAGATGGCCACGATGAACAACATAAGCAAGTCCACGGTGGGCGCGAAGTTGGAAGCTTGCTCCGGAATTAGTGGGAATTGCGCCTGCACTTAGTGAGCTCCTCGTTCGTTTAAAGTGCCGGCTGGCCGAGCGCGCTTGATGCTTGCTTGGGCCGCGTCACGCCGGCGAAAAATCAGAATGCCGCCGACGATACAAAGTACCGTGAGAATCCCGCCCAGCCGGATGATTTTCAAAATAGAAGCGCTATAAGTGGCGGAGCTGGGATCATATTGGTAGCAAAACAGGAGGGCACGATCGATGGGTGTGCCGATTTTCCCGGCGGAGGCGTCGACCAAACCCAGACGCATATCGCGGCCCGGGTATTCGACACCGTAAAAGTAGCGTGAGATTCGTCCATCCGGAGTGAGCAGCATGATGCCGCTGGCGTGCGCAAAAAGTTTTGTCTTAGTGTCGAAGGAGTAGCGGAAATTAGCGGCCTTGGTGGCGGCGTCGATGCTTTCTTTCGTGCCGGTCAGAAAATGCCAGCCTGAGGCGGTTTCTGGACGCCTAAAATGGTCCAACGCGGACTTCTTTTTTTGCGCCGCCATGTCCGCGGATTCGCGGGGGTCAAAGCTGACGAAGACCACTTCGTAATCGCGACCCGGTGTAAAAGACAACATGCGCAGCGCACCTACTACGCCCTGCTCCACCTGGTTACACAGCATCGGGCAGCCGTAGTACACAAATGCCAGAACCACGGGCTTCTGTTTGAAATAATCGCGGAGCTGAACATTGCTGCCGTTTTCGTCGACGAATGGCAAATCGAGCGGGATTTGCGCATTGAGTTGCGGATCAAATCCAACATTCTGCAGCTGCGCAGGCATGGTCGAGGAATTAACGCCGACATTGCTGGGAACCGCCTGGACGCGCGAAACGCCGCCGCTGGCCAGCAGTACGGCGATTGTCGCGATGGCGCGTACTCTATTCATGAATTACTTTTTCTCCGGCGCTGGTGGTGTAGCCGGTAAACCTTTTTGCGCGATGATCTTCATCGCTTCCTTCACTGGGATTTGCGCGATGCCGGCATTCTGATCGATCCAGCCATATTTTTCGTTGGCTTCATTGTCGGCGCGAACTTTATCGCGGTGATCTTGTTGGGGGTCGACGTCATGGCCCGGCACACCTTGCAGCCGCGGCTCCGGCGGCAATACGCGGTAATCGGGGCCCATGGCGGCGCGCGCGGGCATCATGGGCGTGTCGTCGCGGGACACAAAACGTTCGGTATAACGAAGCACGTACACGCAGATGAAAAAAGAGGCGGCCACGGATATGGTGAGTGCGATCAGATACCAGTAGATGCTCCGCACTTGGACGTCGCGCGCTTCGTACGAGACGGTGTCGTTGCGCGGTAATGCACCGTGTGCGGCATGAGCGCCTTGCGCAGTGTCGTCCGCGCGACCGGTACGTTCGAGATGTGGATCAATGCTCATGATGAGCAATGGCCTCCGCAAGCCTGGGGTCGCCGAGCGGCAGCAACGGCAGCTTTTGTAGATTAAAGGCGAAAAACCCGAGCCACAATCCGATTAAAGCGATGGGCACAACGAAATCAATCCAGCTGGGAATTGCGCGGGCGGTGAATTCCGGCCTGGTCATCCAGAAAAGGTCGACCAGCCGAATGAAAATCATCCACAGGGCTACTTTTGGCAGCAAGCGGTAGTTGCGCTTCAAGTCGCGCGAAAGCAGCAGAAAGAATGGCACGAAAAAGTGAAAGATCAGCACGATGACGGCGACCACTCCCCATTCGCCATACAGGCGGGAACGATAAAAAGTAATTTCTTCGGGCTGGTTTCCGGACCAGATGATCAGCAGTTGCGAAAAATCGAAATAGGCGAACAACATCACGAAGGCCAAAAGTAGCTTGCCTAGAGCGTGGATATGACGTTTTTGTATCAGGCCCTCCATGGGCGCAGTGCGCGAAAGCAGAACCACCACCGCGATCATCAGCGACATAGCGGAAATAAGCTGCCCCGCGACAAACAGGAAGCCATAGATCGTGGAGGCCCAGTGCGGAGAAATGGACATCACCCAGTCGATGGCCGCGAAAGTCATGACGAAAACATAAAGAATAATTCCCGGCCCGGCCAGCATCTTGAAACGCCGGCGCAACGCAAGGTCGTTTTGGTCAACGTCCTGTTCGCGTGACCAGCGATTAAAAATAAACATTAATCCGATCCAGACGACGAAATAAAGAAACGCGCGAATGTAGAACCAATGAGCGGTGAGGTAACCCTGCTGCATGGCGGAGAGCGGCTCCGCGCGAACTCTCTCGGGATCAAGCCAAGCCCCGTAGAGATACTTCATGCCAAAAATGATGGGAATGAACAGGATGGCAAGAAGCGGCAGCGTACGCGTGGCCGATTCCAGCGGGCGGCGAATGACGATGCCCCACTGGCCGCCGGTCAGATGTTGCAGCATCAACAATCCCAGGGAGCCAAGCGCGAGGCCGAGCACCAGTAAATAACCCATCAGATAAGACGGAAAGAAAATTTGAGGCGATTTTATCGCGCCGAAGATGCACACCAATAGGGCAATTGCGCCGGCCATCAACGCATTGCGTTGCAGGCGGCCCACGCTATCTGGCGCCCTGTATTCCTGGGCCGTCATTTCGTGGAACCTCCTGAACTTAATTTTTCGCGCACATCGGGCGGCAAATCCGAGACACGTGCGTTGCGAGAAAGCTGCAGCGCTCGCACGTAGGCAACAATGGCCCAGCGGTCGCGCGGCGGGACTTGCGCGGCATAGTTATACATCTGACCGAAGCCATTGGTGATGACGTCGTAGATATAGCCGTTGGGTGCTTGCCGCAAGCGATCCTGGTGATAGGTTGGCGGACGCTTCATACCACGCATAACGATCATGCCGTTGCCGTCTCCCTGAATGCCGTGACAGGGTGAGCAGAAAATTCTGAAGCGTTCTTGCCCACGCTCGAGCAGCGCGTCGTTGACGGGCAAGGGAAAGTTTGTGGAGTCTTTGGTGACCATCAGTTGATCGTTGTCCATGGAGCTGCGTGACACAGTATTTTCCACCGGCGCGCGTACGGAACGGCCATCCGCGAAAAAATCGGAAGGTGAAAGCGGTTTGTTTTTAGGCTGATTTCCCATGTCCTGGTGAAGATGGTCGCAACCGGCAATCATAAAAAGAGTCGCGGCAACGCTCGTGAGCCAGAGCGAATGCTTGGAAAGCCGCAACGGCCAAGCGTTACTCATGACCATGCTCCAGCGGGCCGTCTTCTTCGATCACCTCGGTGACGTGTGCGGCGTCGAGGCTTTGTAAAAATCTGGCGCTCTCCGCGACACTGAATTTTGGGTCGATAGCCTCGATGCAGATGAAAAATCGATCGGTGCTGGCGCGGGCGACAAATCGGGCCACATTGAAAACCGGATGATAGGGATGCGGCAGCTTGTTCATCGCCAGCATTCCGAAGACGGCAAACGTTGCGGCACCAAGAATTGTTAATTCGAAGGTGACGGGTATGAATGCGGGCCAGCTATTCAACGGACGCCCGGCGATATTCATGGGGTAAGCGAAAACGTTGACCCAGTACTGGAATCCAAAGCCGGTTAAGCCGCCTCCGAGGCCGCCTAGCAGAGTCACTAGCGGTACCCAGGAACGACGCAGGCCCATGGCTTCGGACAACCCTTCCAGGGGAAAAGGGGAGTAAGCGTCCATGTTGCGGTATCCGGCATCACGAACTTTAGCTACCGCCTCGAGAAATTGTTTGGCGGTCTCAAATTCACCCATGACGCCGTAAAGGTGGGAGCGGTGGTGTTCCATCACTCGTGCTCCTCTTCATGGAGAACCAGTTCGCGCATTTCGGCGATAGAGATGGCGGGAAGCACGCGCACAAATAAGAAAATCAACGTGGTGAAGAGACCGAGCGTGCCTATGAAAGTGGCCCAATCCCAGACTGTGGGAGAGTAACGGCCCCACGCAGAAGGCATGAAGTCGCGCGTAAGACTAATCACGACGATGACGAAACGCTCCAGCCACATACCCACGTTCACAACGATGGACATGAGGAAAAGCACCGTGACGTTGGTGCGCATCGCGCGTATCCACAACAGTTGAGGAGTCAAAATATTGCAAAGGATCAACGCGTAGTAGAAGTGGGAATACGGTCCATGCAGCCGCTGTTCTACAAGAAACACATCGAACTTCTGGCCGCTGTACATAGACATAAAAAATTCAAAGAAATATCCGTAAGCGACAATCAAGCCAGTGGCCAGCATCACTTTGGCCATATTTTCCAGATGGCGCATGGTGATGAAATCTTCGAAGTGATAATACTTGCGAAGTGGAATCGCGATGGTCAGCACCATGGCGAAGCCGGAATAAATAGCGCCAGCCACGAAATACGGCGGGAAAATAGTGGTGTGCCAGCCGGGAACGATGGCAATCGAGAAATCAAAGCTCACGACGGTGTGTACGGACAAAACCAGCGGGGTGGCCAGCCCGGCAAGCAACAAGTACGCCGACTGATAGCGGTGCCAGTGACGCGCGGAACCGCGCCAACCCATCGCCAGCAATCCGTAAATTCTCTGTTTCCAAGCAACGGTCGCGCGATCACGAAAGGTAGCCAAATCTGGAATCAGTCCGACGAACCAGAACAGCAGCGAAACTGTGCCGTAAGTGGAAACCGCGAACACGTCCCAGATCAGCGGGCTGCGGAATTGCGGCCAGATACCCATGGTGCTGGGATACGGGAACATGTAGTAGGCCATCCACGGGCGGCCAGTGTGAATAAGCGGAAATAGGCCGGCGCACGCGACCGCGAAGAGCGTCATGGCTTCCGCGAAACGGTTGATGGAGGTGCGCCACTGTTGATTGAGCAAATAAAGAATGGCGGAAATCAGCGTGCCCGCGTGGCCAATACCAATCCACCACACGAAATTGACGATGGCAAATCCCCAACCGATGGGAATGTTTATGGCCCAGATTCCGACGCCCTTGATGATCAGCCAGCCGACGGCTACAGTCAGCATGCCCAGAATGGAAAACGCGACGGTAAACCCTGCAAACCAACCCAAAGTTGTGGGACGAGTTAAGACAGGCGCGGTGATCTGCTCGGTTACGGTCTCATAGGTATGGCCGGGCCCGAGGATTGGAATCTCTGGAGAACTGATGGGCGGTTGCGCGACGCTCATGCTTTCTCCGTTGTGGATGGTACGAGATCAGGATTGGGATTACGCACAGCCGCGAGATAAGTGGTGCGTGGGCGGGCATTCAACTCGCCCAATATTGAATAGTTGCGTTGCTGGGCCTTCAGCTTGGCGACGCGCGTCGAAGAATCGTTGGCATTTCCGAAGATGATGGCTTCGCTGGGGCAAGCGGCCTGGCAGGCGGTGACGATTTCTCCATCGCGGATGGGACGATTTTCTTTTTCCGCGTCAATGCGCACGTTGTTGATACGCTGCACACAGTAGGTGCACTTTTCCATGACTCCGCGGCTGCGCACGGTGACGTCCGGATTACGCAGCAACTTCAGTTGCGGCGTTTCCCAATCCTGGAAGCGCAGAAAATTAAAACGTCGAACCTTGTAAGGGCAGTTGTTCGAACAGTAGCGCGTGCCGATACAACGGTTATAGGTCATATCATTCAGACCTTCGGCGCTGTGTACCGTGGCTCCCACAGGGCAAACCTGTTCGCACGGAGCGTTTTCGCATTGCATGCACGGGACCGGCTGGAAAAATGTTTCGGGATTGGCGAGCGCGTCGTTATTGTTGGTGCCGGGATCGTTGGTGGCGGTCTCGGCCAGGTAGTAACGGTCTATGCGAATCCAATGCATTTCGCGGCCGCGCATCACCTGATCTTTGCCGACGACGGGAATATTATTTTCGGACTGGCAAGCGACTACGCAGGCGTTGCATCCATTGCAACTGTTGAGATCAATGGCCATGGCCCAGGCATATCCGGGATACGCAAATTCCTTGTACAGCGTGAGTTCCTTGGGCGGCTGCTCGTCTTCTTTGTGTGCGAACGCGGGATTTTGTTTGTACTCATCCAGTGTGCCGCTAGCCAGAATTTTCCGGCCTTCCATATTGAAATGGTATTGCGTGCAGGCCAACGGATAATCGTCGCCGGTTTTCCTGACGCTGCCGCCCGTGGCAGCCCACATGGCGTAGGAACTGCGCACCGCGTAAGCGTTGAATCCTTTGTTGGAGCCGGTGTAACCGGCCCTCTTTCGTCCGTAGCCCAACGGCAGGACTACCACGCCGTCGGCTTGCCCAGGCACGATCCACGCGGCGGCGGTCACTTTGCTGCCAGAAAGAGAAATGTCAATGACATCGCTAAGGATTTTGCCGTGCTCGCCGCCCCGTGCGCCGACTTTCTGTCCCAACCCAAGTTTTTCCGCGGTTTTGGGGCTGACCATCGCTGCGTTATCCCAAGTTAATTTGGTTAGCGGCTTGGGCAGTTCCTGCAGCCATCCGTTGTTGGCGAAGCGTCCATCGTAAACACTGGGATCGGGTCGGAAAATAAATTCGAGCGCGTCGGTGCTTGTGGGATTGGTGGCCGGCAAGGTGGCGGCCGACGCAACGTTAATGGGATTTAAAGTGGTGTTGGCGACCACGCCGTCATGCAGCGATTTTCGCCAGAATTTTTCGAAGTCAGCGCCAGGATGCGTGGTCTTCAGGCGTTCACGCATCGCGTCGTAAGCGGTGACGCCGGGCTTGTCGCCGAAGGCCGCAAGAAATTCATACGCCGAAATTGTGTTATACAGCGGCGCGATGAGCGGCTGGACAATACTTAATGTGCCGTCAAAGGCACGGGCATCGCCCCAGGCTTCCAGATAGTGGGACTCGGGGATGTGCCATTGGCAATACTCGGCGGTTTCATCGAAGTGAGCGCTTAGATGAATTACGTTGCGGACTTTTTTGAGCTTGGTTGCGAAATCGAAATCGTGAGGAGCGTCGTAAACCGGATTTCCGCCGACTATCAGCAAAGTGTCGACGGCGCCCGCGGCCATGTCATCGCAAAAGTTGTGCAGCGATTCCAACTGATTGACCGGCGTGGCTTCCACAGGGTCGGTGTAATAAACAGTGTGGCCCACGTTTCCAAGCGCCGCGTTCATTGCGTGAGCGAGCGCATGAATCTCCGTGGGCTGATGTTCACCGGGAATAACCAGGCAAGCTGCGCGATGTGCTTGTAACTCGCCGTGAACTGTCTCCAGCCAGTGTTGCGCGGCAGGAGGCATTTCCGCAGTGCCGCCCAACCCAATTTTGGCGGCCAAAGCTCGAGTGAACAATCCGACATCGCTGGAACGTAGCGGCAAATGATGATCCGCGCTGGCGCCGGTGATGGAAGGCGTCGGCTCCACGACATACAGCCGGTTCATTTCCGAGGATTCATCTTCCAGTTTGCGGCGGCGGTAAAATTCCTTCATGTAGCGGATATGGCCAGCGCCCTCGGCCATAAAATCCGCGTCCAACGACAGGATCACCTCAGCCTTTTCTGGGCGGTAAACAGTATTGACGTAACGTCCAAAGGCCATTCGCGAACCTTCACGCGCGCCGTCATTGCCGGCTGGTTCCCATTGATGCCATTTGGTTTTGGGATACAGCTTGGTGAGCGCTTGAATCTGTCCGCTGACAAGAGGCGAAATGATGGTGCCGGTCAGGATGCGGAAGCCCTCACCGTTCATCGTCTTCATAGCGGCTGCGGTGGCTTGCGCCATGTCCCGGAACGCTGACAACGAACTGACGGCGCCCAGTTGAGTGGGCACCTGAGCGCGGTCGGGATCATATAAATCCAGAATAGAAGCCTGCACGAAGGAATCGAGCGCGCCGCGGCTTGATGGATGATCGGGATTGCCCTGGATATTGGTGGGCCGGCCTTCGTGGCTTTCGACTAATACGCCGATGGCATCCGCGCCGAAAGGCATCGCGGTGGCGTAATACTGCGGCTTGCCAAGAACCAACCCCTCCGGCTGAGTTACATAGGGGATGATGTGTTCTTCAGGAGCTTTGCCGCAGCCGGAGAGCCCGGCAAAGGCGAGCGAGGCGGCCATCAGTTTCAGGAAATCGCGACGGTCGACGGACTCATCCCACTCCGAAGCTTGGCGCGGAAATTCTCGATGGAGCAGCTGTTCGAATTGAGGATCGTCGGCAAGCTCTTCCAAAGTGCGCCAATACCGTTTGCCGGTTTTAGATTTTAGTTTTTCGCGCACCGCTGCCAGATCGAGCTGGTGCACTTGCACGACGTTGTCATTCACACCGTCCGCGTCATTCACGGCGTCATGCTCATGGTCGTGATGACGCGCATTATGGTGTTGATGATGTTCGTCTGCCAAGCCGTGCAATTTCGCGTCGATGTTTTCGTTCTCTCGCATACCGTCCATTAACGATGACAGGTTGAGCAGCTGGTCAAGTCATACGTGCTGCGAAGATGATTTTGCTCCGCTATCTGCTTGCCGAGTTCGGCCTGATTGGCGGGCGGCTGCCAATTCATATTGGTGATCTGGTCGTGGGGCCGCAAATTTTTCTCAGGATTGCGATGGCAATCCAGGCACCAACTCATTGTCAATTCCTTGGCTTGAAACATGAGGGGCATCTGATCGACTTGCCCGTGACAAGACGAGCAGCCAATACCCTTATTCACGTGAATGCTGTGATTGAAATATACGAAATCCGGTAGCCTGTGGACCTTTACCCACACAATCGATTTGTCGGTGCGATAGCTTTCGCGCACCGGCTCAAGGTAGGCAGCGTCTTTAAACAACACCGAGTGGCAATTCATGCAGGTCTTGGTGGGGGGAATACCAGCTTGCGCAGAAGTTTCCACGCCGCTGTGACAATAGCGACAGTCGATGCCATCATCACCAGCGTGATGTTTGTGGCTGAACTGGATGGGTTGATCGCGAACAATGTTTTGGCGCGTGTAATAAGGAGCGCGCGCGAACATCAAGATGCCGGTGAGTCCCAGCGTCACCGCCAAAACAGCAAATAGAAGACTGAATCGAGCGATGGAATTTGCGCTGCGGTGAAAAATCTGGGCCATGTCAATTTTGTACGTGAGTGTCGGAACGCACCGAGTGGGAAACGGCTACCTGGGCGTCCACAACTCTGTCCGGGAAGTGCATGCCCGGCTCCGTTAACGCGATAGTGTCCACCAAAACATTCTGGAATGCAACAAAGTATGCAGCCATTTTTCTGCAAAATATGAGTTGAACGCGACGATAAGTTCGAATTTTGAGAAATACACCATGACAATACGTCTGATTCAAAAATGAAGGATTAGTTAGAAGGAATTTGGTCCACGTACTAAAAAATCTTGGGGCCACCCGATGGCCTCAACGGCGACTCGTAGATCAACGGGGTTCCAACCTCAGGTAACCCCTATGCTAGCATTTTTAGCTGGACGGTTTATGCAACTTGCCCATGAACGCGGCATCCAAGCTGTGGAATTCGTCCAAGTCCTGTGGCCGCCACGCGCCACCCAATTTTTGCAGCGATGTTTGCACCTCTGGTATAGACCGGCCCGTTAAATTCTTGCGTAATTTTGCCCATTCCTGGCACGCTTGGGCGCACTCTTCAGGGCTGGCGTCTCCGCGAAATGCTCTGGCCGCGCCCGAGGGGGAGCCGTACTCATCTATGAAATCCTCGTGCAGGTAGCCGGTGAAAAATTCCTTAAGCGCTGGAAATTGGCCGGGGTTAAATCCGGCAGTTTTCTCTTTTTTCTGTGGTGTCATCATCGCCGGTCCTCGGGATAACTGGTTAAAACATAAAAACCTTCCGAGCCGTCTGCTTTCAAGACAATAACCGCTTCAGTGGTGGGAGACGAGCTCTCATCTCTGTGCCTCATGCTTCTTCCGATCACGCGACCCGCTTCAAAGTGTAGCGCCAGGTTCGGGCGACGGTAACCTCGTTCTTCCCAACGATCAATTTTGTCACGCTCCGCGCGCAAAGCCTGGGCCACCGTTTCTTCGGCTACTTCGCGATTGGTCCACGTCGAAGCCGCGGAAATACTTCGTTCCCGGTCCAGTCGCTCGCGAAGTTCCTGGTCGGAACGGCCGACGTGCCTTTCGAGAGTGTGTCCGCCTCGGGCTTCATCGCGTGCCAAATCATATCGCGAAGCGTCAGCGGGTGTTCCGTTCTGCGCACCTTTTGCCGCGCTTGGCATCTCGCCACGCGGTATCTCCGGCACACCTGGATCAGGCGTCGCACGGCATCCGCTAGCCCAGAAGAGCAGAGTAAAAAAACAAATTGCGTTTAACGAGCGTTTCATTCGCTTTCAAACCCTCACGGGCATCTCTGCGGCTACAGAATTGCTTAGCAAATAAGGAAGAGAAGTCGGTAATTGAATACACCAGCATACCCAAAATGGAACACGGTGGCGGAACGCGCCCCATAAAGGCCGCTCCGAAATATAAGGGCATCTGTTTCCCCTTGAAATGAAGTATACCGTTTAGCTGGTGAAGAGAATTATGCCGAGGTGTGAAGATGCCATCGCATAGCGACGTCGCGAAGCGGCTGTTCGATGATGCCAAAAAGCATACCAGCCAGCACCAAGGCTCAGCGCAATGGGACGTACTTAACGAGCTGTCCGAGCTGTGCCTGGCGGTTGAGTCGTTGGAAGTTGAAGTTGGCCAGCTGAAGGCAGAAATCAAGAAACTTAAATGAGATGTCCATTCGCGCAGAGTTGGCGGACCTGGGACGCAACCGGCGTCCGGGGGAAAACGACCAGTGCGATGAGCCGGAAAAGGACGCAGCGCATACTAACAAACCAGGGCCCTTAGGCGGATCATCCGCCACACATCCTAATAATTACGCGTATCAGTCGACCAGCGCTGCTCTGGAAATAGTTTGTGTAGTTAACTTGGCATAGTACCGCAATTGTTTATTTTTGTTTGACTGCAAGGGCGAAATCCCCAAGAATAAAAACTCCCTATCGTGGCGCAGCGCAACGGGATAGCGCACCTGCCCTTTTCAGTCGGCATCTTGAGCTGCCAATTTTGGCGCATGACGTCGCTTAGCGAACGCGCCATCGGGCGGGCATGCCCGGGTTTAGCTGAACTTAAACGGTTACGGAAGGTTTTGACGGTTTGACCACCATACGTCCGGCGATAACGGCCTAGACCGAATGAAAATCGATAAAGTGTTGCGCAAGGTTATACCCTCGACTGCGAAGCTGACTTACAATCCGATCTTCAAGCATCTAGTCAATGCCGTCGATTTTATACCCCCCGCATCTCCAGGGAATTTTCTAACATTCCACCCAACCATTTGCGAATCAGAGTTGGCGTGGGGAACCGCATCCTGGCAAATCATATATGTTATCTGAATGAAGCGAGGGACTTTTGGATCCATGCAATTCATTCGGGACTGTGCAGACTGGACTCTCATGTTTTAGACATTGGGTGCGGCTGCGGACGCTTTGCGCAACACCTGCGGGACTACAAGTTTAAACAAGAGATTTTCTGCGGCCGGTATGTAGGCATCGATATCGATGAAGAAAGTTTGAACTGGTTCCGGCAAAACTTTGACAACGAGCGATTTTCATTCCATCGGTCCAATCATGTCAGTGGAGCGTACAATGTGGCCGGGAAAGTGGATGACGGCTACGTTTTGCCAATTGACAATGAGTCCATCGATTTTGTTCTCTCAACCTCGTTATTCACGCATTTACTAGAACCAGAAATGGTTAACTATTACAAAGAAAGTTTTCGCGTGCTGAAGCCCGGTGGCTCCATGGCCATGTATTGCTTTTCCATGGATCATCCTCCTCCGACGTTCGGCGACCGCCATACATTTCGATTTGGAATTGGCAATAGCCATGTGGAATCGATGGCCGTTCCTGAAGCGGCCGTAGCGTATGAAGAGGCTTTTTTATTCAAAGTAGCCAATGAAACTGGATTTCGAAGGGCGGAGATAATGTTCGCCCCAGATGATTGGCAACCGATGTTGTTGTGTCGCAAGTAAGCTGATCTCTACAATGCTCCGGCGGCGGTGGTTCGGTCGGAGCGCGCGCGAAACCAACAGCGATACGTTTGAATCGCGTCATGCTTTTTTAAAAGGTGGCAGAGATGAATACTAAACATTCCATAGGTTCGCGCATCGTCAATGTCCCGACATGCGCTGCCAGATCTTCGTTAGCTACTATTGAAGGATCGTAAGACAAACGATACACTGGCTTGTTCATTCACGATCTCCGGCGATTAGCGATCCGCAACTTGATTTGTACAGCAGTTTC
>DATBBY010000102.1:0-3939 GCA_036270765.1 Candidatus Acidiferrum sp. | reverse complement strand
AGAGGCGCAGCTAACACGGGCACCACCGGGAGAAGAAAGAACCTCCTCATGTATCCTGTGATTCCTCTCACCGACAAGGCTCTCTGCGTCCGAAAAGTTCGGCCTAGTAGCCGAAGAAGTAGAGAAGGCTAATCCTAATCTTGTCGTGCGTGACGAAGATGGCGAGATTTACACAGTGCGCTACGAAGCGGTGAACGCGATGCTGCTTAATGAGTTCCTAAAAGAGCACTGCAAGGTTGCAGAACAGCAGACAACTATCGAGCAACTGAAAGCCGCTGCCGCACAGCAGCAGAAGCAGGTCGAAGCCCTCACTGCTACCGTCCAGAAAGTGAGCGAGAAGCTGGAATTGACGAAAGCTGCAGCGCAGTTAGTTACCAACCCTTAGTAGCACGTTTTCACACGGGATGGTTATGAGGCGGTAGCAGCGCGATCATCCGAGACGGCTGGCGTAAATCCGCCCGCGCAAGCCTTTTTCAGCAAATCCATGGCGTCAGCGTGGCGCTTTCTGCTTGCTATTTTTCTGATAACCACCATAAAGTCGCGGCTATGCCGAATTTGCGGCCAAGCCGTTCTGGGCGTAGACCGCGACGGGACTCAGGCCGAGGGCAAGTATCGAGCATTACTGTGATGAAAATGCGACTTGCCGCTGAGGATTAAGATGAGGGGCGATGGGATGAAGCATATAAGATGGATTTGCTTTGGCATTTGTATCCTCGCGGTATGCTCCAGCAAAATTTGCGCGCAAGCGGTTTCCGGCTTGAGCGCGGTGCGCGTCGCTTTCGGATTAACGAAGCCGGTCTTCGTCACGGCGCCGCCTGGCGACACTACGCGGTTGTTTATCGTGCGGCAGACCGGGCAGGTTCACATTTTGAATCTCGCCACCGGTAAGTTGAATGCGACGCCGTTTCTCGACATCCATACGCGACTGACAAGTACCTTGGACGAGCAAGGCTTGCTCGGAATGGCGTTCGATCCGAATTACACCACTAGCGGGAAGTTTTACCTCAACTTTACCGTGCCAGGGGGGCACGTGGGGCCATGGCGTGACCCACGTCTCGCAATTTCAGGTTTCAGCGGGCAACCCAGACGTCGCCAATACTTCGAACGAGAGAATTTTGCTGACGTTTAGTCACCCCGAGGCCAATCACAACGGCGGCTGGATCGGATTCAGTCCGCGCACGGGCGACGACCACAATCTTTACATTGCCACTGGCGATGGCGGTAGCGAAAACGATCAGGGTGTTGGCCACATCGAGCCGGGGGGCAACGCGCAAAACAACACCACTTTGCTCGGCAAAATGCGTCGCATTCATGTCAATCCAACTACAGGAACGGCGTCGATCCCGTCGAATAATCCCTTCTTCGGATCAAGCACGTTGCGCCAGGAAATTTGGGCATTTGGATTGCGCAATCCGTGGCGGAACAGTTTTGACCGGCGAACCGGCCGAATGTTTGTCGGCGATGTCGGGGGAGACGCGCGTGAAGAAATCGACGTGCAGACTAAGCCCGGTGGCGGTGAGAATTACGAATGGCGGCTGCGCGAAGGAAAAATCGCTACGCCAACCGTCGGCATCGGCGGGCCTAGACCTCCCGGCGGCGTGGATCCAATCTTTGATTATCCGCACTCCACTGGGCAATGTGTGATCGGCGGTTACGTTTATCGTGGAAATCAAATTCCGGCACTGCGAGGCACATATGTCTTCGCGGATTACCTCGGACCTGAACCGGGCTCCCAGGGTAAAATTTTCACGCTCAATTATAATGGCGCGACCGCTTCAAATTTTCAGAACATCACGGCGAAGCTCTTCCCGACCAAGGTGGGCGGTTACCTGCTGAAGAACCCGTCATCGCTGGGCGAGGACGCCAACGGCGAGCTTTACATTACCGATATAGGAAATGGCAACGTCTTCAAGATTGTGCCGGCCACAACGAGTGCGCACATCGACACAGTCACGACCTTACCTAACGGCCGCGCGATCGTGGGAGGTTTAGGCGTACCATTTGAAGCCTACACGATCGAAGCCACGGCCGGTCTCGCACCCGCATTTTTCCCAGTCGGTACGATCACCGCGGAAGGCGACGGTAGATTTGAATTTGAAGATAACTACGCGGGCAATTTCCCCGAACGCCAATATCGGGTGACGCCGCGAAGTCCCTGACAAGAAGCATTGCGGTTGCCTAAGATCCTTGCGCATCACACACCGCGACGGAAAACGATTCATCGTTAAGGCCGATGATTTGTTGACAGCGTTTCTTTCAATGGAGAGAGACGCAATACCGTCAAAACACCGCTAACGAGAACAAGACGCGGCCCAACTTCCCCTAGGAGTGCACCCCTAAGGATAGGAACAAAGGTAAGGTCTCTCGAGGCGATACATACCTATGTAAGGTATTGTCCCACAGAGATCATTGAGATACGGCTCGACAATTTTTCACGAAGTTAGTAAATCCAGGCGCGGTCAGGCTCTCCCATCTGCGCCTGGAAAGGTTGATTTGAATTTTTTACGCATTAAGCGAGACTTCTCTATAGAACGCTGGTTTAATTATTGTCCATATGAAAACCCCGGGCGATTGCGGAGTAGCAATCGCCAGCCTTGAGTTGATGCCGCTGCGTCTAGAAGACGCTGTCGAAATGGTGGCTACGTATGGGCGGGGAAAAGAGGATCCTAAATTTGAGGCGACTTCTGCGAGAGTGCGTTGCTAATCTCAACCGCTGTCTGCTTTGATTCGCTGTTGGTATGAGCGCGATCGATACGGCGAAGGAAATCACCAGAATCGCGTCCACCGCCAGTCTGGGCAAAGACGTAATCGATCTTCTTGAGAAGAAGGTCGGATTGCTTACGGAGCAAATTACGACGCTGGAAACGGAGAATGCGAACCTTAAGCAAAAGGTAGCAAACTTTGATCAGCAGTTTGCTGGCGCGCGCCCAAAGGGCGAGCTCCATCCGGACGCCATCAGATTTCTGAAATTGTTGTTCGAGCACGATACGGGTTTGACTATCTCGCAAATAGCTTACTTGCTTCGTATCTCTGAGGGAATGACAGAATATCATCACGATGTTTTGCTGGACGCTAAACTGGTTGGTCTGTCTGTTAGAACGCCTAAGGAGACCGCGCCGAACATTTTCCTGGCAGCAAAAGGCCGTGCATACCTTGTGGAGCACGGCCATGTTTGAATTCCCATGGTTAAATCGTACCAACACCGAATATCGAGCGGTTTCACCAAATTCCTATCTAACGTCGGACAGTGTGCCAAAGGCGGCCAATTTGTCCATATAGAAATTATAAACTTCGATTGCGCGGGAAGCTTCGTTGTCTCACGTGATCAGGAATATGTTTTTAAAATTCGGTGGTCACCGCGGCGAGTACCGCGACAACAATCATCCGACCAGTATTGAAATCAGATAGCGCGACGATCTGGCAACGAACTGACAAGCAATAACCGAATGTCAGTTCTTCGGCGTCCGACGATGACCGCGTCGCGCCTTAGTTGATTCTTTTTGGCGAATTTGAACTGTGCTTGTCAGCCTTTTCCAGCATTGACGGACACAGCGGGGCGATAACTGCACTTTGATTTTGCAGGTTATCGGCTCGGTTCTTTGGTCAACGCGGTGCAAACCATGCACCGGACAGCGCACTTCCCACATGATTTAAGGGAAAAGGAGCCGAAAACGTGCCCCTTGGCTATAATTTCTATAACACTCGGAGGCAACACCGAGCGCTCTCCTCCGGCTTGGCAAGACTCCATCACCTAACTTTTAGGGTCCGTAGGGCGACCAGAAGCCTGTCCCAGCCACGTCAGACAATACGTTATAATCATTTGAAGGGACTCTGGGAATTTGATCTACCGTCTGTGAACCGTACGCCGTGCGGAAGAGACTGCTGCCGGTGTTGTACAGGACAGAACCTTTCTTGACGTAGCTGGTCCAATCGGCTGTG
>DATBBY010000101.1:0-39667 GCA_036270765.1 Candidatus Acidiferrum sp. | reverse complement strand
GGGGATCGCTTGTGGCCTGGGAATCGCGTATCGCAGTAATTCTCACCAATTTATTGCACTCCTTCTTTGCAGCGCCTCTACTTCCCTGCTAATCGGTATGTTTTTTCGTATGGCGCTCGCGAGTGGTTGTAGCCGGGCTGGCCTCGTTGCTTTGCTGGGTAATGCTCGGCGTAGCCGCTGTTTGCATCGAGGAACAGCCACGGCGGGTCGATCATATTTTGAGTTTGTTGGACGCCGGGAAAATTAATATCAAATCGCCGCTCAGATATTACCGACGATTGGCAGATGAACCGGCAACGCTTCCATGGGGAGCGAGTTACGACATCGAGCTTTCCGGCGTCGACCATGAAGGAGTGTTTGTGTCCGCGCGTGGGGGGCTGCGTCTTGGATACATCATCCGGACGGATTATGGGGCGCCGGTTGCAGTGCACGCGGGAGACTCCATTGCGGTTTTGAGACGTGCAAAATTGCCGCAGGTATTCAAGGATGACGGAGCGTTCGATCGCCGGGCTTACCTTTCACAGCAAGGCGTTGATCTGGTTGGTACCTTACGGGCGTCTGAATTATTGGAGCTGATTAGACCGGCCAGGCCAAGCATGTTTGCTTGGGTTTCGCGCGGACGATGGCGATTGCGCGAAGAGGTTGATGAGTGGTGGTCGAAGGACGCGCGGGTAGCAGCCGTGTTGCGCGCGATGCTGCTGGGGGACCGCAGTTTTGTGGATGGGGACGAGGCGCGGGATTTTCAGAAAACCGGAGCATTTCACGTGTTGGTGGTTGCAGGGCTACACGTGGGCGCAATCGCGGTGCTGTTGTTTTGGGTAGGACGTAAATTGCAGTGGGCGCGCGTGTGGACAATGAGTTTCACGTTGCTGTTGCTGCTTGCGTATGTGGCCATAGTCGAACAGCGAACACCAGTGCTGCGTGCGGCTTTGATGGCCGCGATTGTAGTGGTGGGAGGATTTTTCTTCCGGCGCCTGGAGTTATTGAATTCGGCTGCGATTGCGGCGTTATTACTGCTGGTGGCAAGGCCGTCGGCGTTGGGCGATTCGAGCTTTCAACTTTCGTTCTTGGCTATCGGATGTATAGGCGGATGGGCGTTGCCATGGCTGGACAGGGCGGTGCAGCCGTATGCCCGAGCGCTTCGCGGATGGCGCGACGTCACGAAAGATGTGTCGTATGAGCCGCGGCCGACGCAATTTCGCATTGACCTTCGGTTGCTGGCGCACGCAATAGAAACTCGTTTGCGTTGGCCTGCGCGAATCGCGACGGTTCCTGGGCGTTCCTTAATTGGCGGGATGGCGTTGTGTTTTCGCGTATGGGAATTGTTTGTGCTGACGTTGGTTTTGCAGATCGGGATGTTACCGCTACTGGCGAGCGAATTTCACCGTGTCACATTCGCGGGTACATTTGTAAATTTTGCAGCAGTGCCGTTGACGGCCGTTATCGTGCCGTTAGGATTTTGTGCGCTGATCACTGGGCTTTTATGGCCGGCACTCGGGAAGATTCTGGCGTGGCCGGTGTCATTGGTGCGGCTGGACTTCTTCATGTAGTGCAGAAGTTCGCGCTTTTACGGCAATTGAGTTATCGCGTGCCGGGAGCGCCGCTTTGGCGACGATTATTTTCCTACTAACCTTGGCGGCCATAGTCACGGGTTTGCGCCTCCAATTCACGGGACGCAAGGCGATGATATGGAGTTTCCAAGGTGTATTGGCTGCGACCGGGCTGGTCATTGCTGTGTATCCGTTTTCTCCGCGAATCGCAGGCGGGAAACTTGAAGTTACAGTGCTGGATTGTCGGGCAAGGCGATTCCTTGTTGGTGGTTTCGCCGGCGGGCAAGACTTTGTTGATTGATGGGGGCGGAGCGTTTGACGGATTCCCCGGTCAAGAGCAGGTTCGAGGAATCGATCCTGCCGAGGAGGCGGTATCGCCATATTTGTGGTCGCGGGGATTCAAGAGAATCGATGTAATGGCTTTGACGCACGCGCATCAGGATCATGTGGGAGGCTTGAGCGCGATCCTCGAGAATTTCGGTGTTGGGCGGTTGTGGATTGGACGCGAAGTTAATAATCCGACGTTGGCAAAACTGGAAGCATCAGCGAGAGAGCGAAATATACCGATTGAGTACGAAACGCGTGGCAAACACTTTTCGCTGGATGAAGTGCAGGGTGAATTTTTGTGGCCGGAAATTTCTCCCGCCGATCCCGCGGCGGCGGCGAAAAACAACGATTCGCTGGTATTGAAATTGAAATACCGAGACAGAACACTACTGCTCCCTGGTGACGCGGAAAAACAGGCCGAGCATACGATGCTGAAGGAGAATTCCTCGGACCTCCGTGCAGAGGTGTTAAAGGTTGGCCATCATGGCAGCAAGAATTCAACGACGCAGGACTTTCTAGATGCTGTTGCCCCGGCGATCGCGATCATTTCGTCCGGAGAAGAGAATCCTTATGGACATCCCAGCCCGGAATTGCTGGAACGGTTGGAAGCAAGCGGGGCGCGGGTGTTGAGAACGGACCGGGATGGAGCGGTGCATATCGTGACGGATGGCGACCGGCTAGAAATTTCTTGCTTCGTGGCATGCGCGGAATTGGCGACTGTGACTACTTCAAGACGCGCGGAAACGCCAAATCAGAACCAGAACAATCAGCAATAGCAAAAAACCGACCGCTGCCTGCCACTCGTGATTTTTCTTATATTGCGTGGACGAAAATGTTCCGGTGCCACTACCTGCGAGTTTAGCGGGAGACAATCTCGGAAAGAAGATCGGCACAGCCGTGGCGTAACGCTCAAAACTCTCGGAATGACGAGGGCGTAGTTCGTTCTCTTCCCTTCGCATTACGATGGAATAAAAGACCGCGAAATACACGCCGAGCAAAAGCGACGAGATCCACGAGCGCGTGGCGATGGCCGCACCCAGCGCCAGCACGGCGCTCCCCAAGTAAAGCGGATTACGAGTGTAGGCGTACGGACCTGTGACGGTCAGCACTTCCTGCTTGTGTAGATAGCCCGCAGCCCAGGCGCGCAAGGCCAGACCAACGAGGCCAACCAGCGCACCACACAGGATGCTGCGAGGCTGCGGCCGCGCAAAGAATAAGACTGCGATTGCAAGAGGGTAGCCCAAGCGAACTCGCCATCGCACGAAAAACGCGCCCGCCGAATTCATTTGCGGGCCTCGACGATACGGTGTACCGCTTCGAATACGACGTCGACTTGAAGTTCCAGCATGGACGGGTGTGTGCGACCCTGGCGACTGTGAGTGGCGACCACGTTCGGAGCCCGGAGAACAACGTCCTGTGAATCCTGGCGATACGAAGATTGAGCCGCCGATGCAGAACTAGACAGGTTGCGATAGGGCCCGTTTCGCGCGGGATTTGTTGGACCGAAGAGGGCTACAACAGGTGTGCCCAAAGCAACTGCCAAGTGTAGAGGGCCGGTGTCGCCGCCAACAACGCAAATGGCGCCGCGCAAAATTGACATCAACGGGCCGAGGTCACCGTTGAAGAGCACCGGGGCAGCGTCATCGCTTGCGGCGCTGAGTGTTGATGCCAAGTCTTCCTCGTCTGGGCCGTAATTTACGACGCAGCGAAGTGATAGTGACTCGAATATTTTTTTGCATAGCGCGTCGAAGCGTTCGGGGGGCCAGCACTTGGAACGCCATCCGCCTCCGGGACTGAGAACGACGTATTTTTCCAGATCGCGACCGAGGGAAACTTTCGAGAGCTCTTCGTGCTGTAACGGCGGCGGATCCAGCCGGAAATCTGCAACTGCGTTTTTAGCTCCGGCGCGCTTGGACAATTCTCCGTTCTGGTCGGCGACATGCGCGCTGGTGGCGCGGACGCGATCAGTGTAAAGAAGAGGCACGCCGAATTCTCGAACAGATTCCGAGGAAAATCCGATGCGGCGCTTGACACCGGCGAGAAACGGCAAGCTGGCGGATTTCCAGAGACCCTGATAATCGATGGCAGTGTCGAACGAGGTGTCGCGAATTTCGCGAATGGTTTTCATGAGCGACGACATGGAACGCGTTTCCGTGCTCCATATTTTGGACGCCAGACCGCTGCTCTGAACCAGCGTTTTGTAACGCGCGTGAGTGAGCCAGATAATTTCCGAAGCGGGAAAGGTTTCGCGCAAAGCGGCTACCGCTGGGAATGTATGTACGATATCGCCGAGAGATCCGAGGCGCACGACCAGGAAGCGGCGCTCAGCCATGCGGTGCCTCGCGCAGAGAGCCCAGCAGTGCGCGGGTGGAATGATTCTTGGGATCGCCGACGATGGCGATTTGAATGCCAAGTTCCTTCGCGATGACGCGCTCGGGCACGGTGTCGGCGGAATAATCGGTGCCTTTGGCATGGACGTCTGGAAGTAAATCGCGAAGCAACGATGCGACGGTTGGTTCGCTGAAGAGCACCACGTAATCGACGGCGCGCAGTGCGGCTACAAGGCGGGCCCTTGCGGACTCATCCAGGATTGGTCGACCCGGGCCTTTAAGGTTTCGCGCGCTGGTATCGCTATTTACCGCAACAATAAGGATGTCGCCCTGCTGGCGCGCGGCTTCCAGATATCTTTTGTGGCCGACGTGCAAAATGTCGAAGCAGCCATTAGCGAACACCACGGTCTGACCGCGCTTCTTATGGTCGGCGACGAGAGACTTCAGTTTTTGCTGCGAGACGATTTTCGATTCCGATGAGCGCATGGGCTAGGCGGAAACTCCGGCGACTTCATCATGAATGGCAGCCAAAAGTTCCGCGCGCGTCACCGTGGCCGTTCCGCGCTTCATGACCACTATTGAGCCGGCGATATTGGCTAGATGCGCGGACTCGAGCGCCGAGGCGCGGCATGCGAGGGCCAAGGTAAAGGTGGCAAGAACGGTGTCGCCAGCACCGGTTACGTCGACAGATTGATCGCTGCCGTGCACGGGAATATGCGTTAGGCGTTTACCAGATTCGAAAAGCGTCATTCCATGGCGTCCGCGAGTGACCAGCAGAGAATTTAGTTTCATCGCGAGGAATGTGGCCTGGCCAGCGCGCGCCAGTTCCTCAAGATTCTCGCCGATGGAAGTGTGATGTTGGGATTCCAGTTCAGCCTCGTTAGGCGTAGCGGTAGTAATTCGTGAGCGGCTGTAGGCATGTAAATTGTGTCGAGCGTCCAGAGTGATGGGTAAGAGTTTTTTTCTCCTGGAGGAAGCTTCGAAGACCAGCGAGGGAGTGGCAACACCGAAACCGTAGTCCGAAATTGCCAGGGCATCAGCGTTTTTTATGGCACTGAATAAAAATTTGCTTAATTTCTTGCGGGCTTCGTCCGGTAACGCGGTTTGCGGCTCGCGATCGACACGCAGGACTTGCTGGCCAACCGTGTGCGCCCACCCAGCCAAGAATCGGGTTTTGGTAGGGGTGCACCAGTTTTTGACGCGCAGAATGTGGGAAGTGTCCAATTTCTTCTGACGAAAATAATCAATTAAGGCGTCGCCGTTGGAATCGTCGCCGACCACTGTGACGGGTAGAACCTTGGCTCCCAGGTCGGCGAGATTGTTGACAGCGTTTGCTCCGCCACCAGGCACGAGTTGCGTTTCACGATGACGAAGAATCAGTACCGGGGCTTCGCGGGAGACGCGAGAAATTTCGCCGAATTCGAAGACGTCGGCGACGAAGTCACCCAAAACCACAATGGTCTTCGAAGAAAATTGCTCGACGTATTCCGCGAGAGCGCGCAAATCCACCGACGGATGACCAACCTTTTGTTGAGACTTGCGCTTCAACTTATTTGCTCCAGAATCCAATCCGTTGCCCCGGACAAGTCCGGGGCGATGAAATCGGGGTTCGACGTCCACCTCGATGCGTGCCAAAGAATTTCGCCTTCGCCATATCCGGTGCGCACCATGATACTGCGGGCGCCGACGCGGTGCGCTAACTCCACATCGCTGTGACGGTCCCCGACCACGAAAGAGCGCGTCAAGTCGACGCCATGTTCAGCGGAGGCCTGATCCAACATGCCGGGTCTCGGCTTTCGACAGGCGCAAGCGTCGCTGGAGGTATGCGGACAGTAATAGATGCCATCGAGGTGCGCTCCAGCTGCAGAAAGTTGCTGAGCCATCAAATCGTGAACGGTGTGCACCAAAGATTCAGGGTAGTATCCACGAGCGATTCCGGATTGATTGGTGATGACAAAGACGAACAGGCCGCTGTCATTCAGTTTCCGAATGGCAGCCGGAGCAAATGGAAACATATGAAAACGAGAAATGTGATTCAAGTAGCCGACTTCCTCAGAAATGGTGCCGTCGCGATCCAGAAAAACACCGGCTTTTAGACGGTGATCAGGCACGCTCCACCACAACGGAAGCCAGCCAGGGATCGACGGCGGCTTCCACTTCGCTGGTGGTGATACGGGTCATGCAGCGATGGTCAATGGGACAACGCCGAAGAAAACAAGGGCTGCAATAGGGTGGTTCACGAACGATGGTATGGCGGGGGGTCACCGGCGCGGTGCCGAACGGATCCGTGGGTCCGAAGATGGCGACGGCGGGGAGCCCGACAGCAGCGGCAACGTGCATGGCACCTGAATCGTTGCCGATAAAAACATGACATTGTGAAAGAAGCGCGGGGAGATCGGCGACGGTGGTTTTACCGGTGAGATCGATGGGGGCTCGTTTCATTTCGGAAGCGATGGCCGATGAAACATCCGTTTCACCGGCGGCACCAAAAAGTATCACGTCGACATCCCATTGCGCTTGGAGATGGTTGGCTAATTCCGCGAAACGCGACGGTAGCCAACACTTTGCCGAGCCGTACGCGGCTCCTGCACCGATGGCGACTCGAACGGCATTGGTCCGAACCCCCGCAGCCACGAGTTGATCGGCTGCGCCGGCCCGTCTGGCTGCCGTAACCTGCAATTTGATGAAGGGCTCATCCGCAAGGGAATCGATCCAGCCACTGCGGCGCAGTAATTCGAGGTAATAAAATTTTTCATGCGACGGGATTTGGCCTGGCTTGGGCACCGGGATGGCCTTGGTGAGCATCAGACCGCGCGCATCGCGAGCGTAACCGATGCGCTCCCGGATTCCTGCGCGCCATGCAAGCCATGCGGCATCGAAGGCGTTTTGCAGAAGGACGGCGACGTCAAACCGGCGTGATCGTAATTCGGACGCGAGGCGTTCGCGACCAGAGATTCCCGCATGTTTGCCGCGATGATCGTAAACGATCAACTCATCCGCCACATTTTGATCGCCGTAGATGTCGACCACGTGGGAGCGGGCCAAAATCGAGATGTTGGAGTCTGGGCGATTGCGAATGGCGCGGATAGCCGGCAACGCCATGATCGCATCGCCGACCCAGTTGGTGGCGCGGATGAGAATTTTCATGCCTGGGCACCGCGAGCGCGAAGTACGTTACTAATGGCAGAGAGCAATGCCACTTCGCCATCAACTTTTAGGTCGATGACGGAAACATAAACGTGCAGAGATGGAAATGTGACTCCCCTCAGATTGCAAGAGTCCTTTTCGGTTGTCAGCAGCCCGTTTGCGCCGACGCGTCTCGCAGCTTGTTCGATAGCTTGCACGTCCTCAAGTGTATATCGGTGATGATCGACAAAAAACATATGGCCGGCCGGCGTTATGCCCCACCGTTGCAAATCGCGAACAAATGCTTCCGGATTACCGATGCCGCAAAACACGAAAAACGGGCCGTTGCCAAGCTCTGCGACGGTTTGTAGCAGGCCCTCGCTCCCAAAGCGCCGAAAACCTAGTAGACGCGTTGAGGCGGAAAAAATCGGCAAGTTCGATAAGCGTTGAAGGGCTTCTTTCGCGCCCGGGGTATTTTCAGTTCGGGTAAAGATGATTATTCCGGCGCGGGTTAACGCGGAGAGTGGCTCGCGCATTGGACCAGCGGGAAGCGATGCTTGCGCCAGAGGACGCGAGGCGTCTATCAGTACGATATCGAGGTCACGAGCTAATTGAAGATGTTGGAAACCGTCATCCAGTAAAAAGATATCGATAGCCTGATGTGATTCGATGCGTTGGCCTTCGACAGAGCGATTTTTGCCCACTCCAAAGACTACGCGATTTTGCAGACGGGAACGCATCACCTCGACTTCATCGCTGCTACCAGCAGTCCCGCGATAGCCTCGAGTGAGGATGGCGACACGCTGGCCTTGCTCAAGGAGCTTTTCCGTCAGCCAGATTACCAGCGGAGTTTTGCCGGTGCCGCCAACGGATAAGTTGCCGACACTGATTACCGTGGCCTTCAGGCGTTTTTGTTTCAGCAAGCCGCTAGCGTAAAGCCGAGTGCGAAGCGAAACACCGATACCGTAGAGTTTAGAAGCAGGCCACAACAAAATGAGAAGGGGCCGCGACAGAGTCATTGCCGCGGCGTACCAGGCTCATTCAGGAATTCTGAGATCACGGCGAGCGCGCGATCGGTTGCGCCACGGCTATCTTCCACCAACGCACGTGCGGTCTCGCCCATGGCGCGCATGCGATCGGGGTCACGGAACAGTTCGATCCATGCGACGCCCGCGTCTTCAGGGCTTTCCACCTGGACGGCAGCCCCTGCGGAAACGAAACGCGCCGCCATTTCCGAAAAGTTTTCCATGGACGGACCGAAAACCGGGATTTTACCAAAAGCCGCCGGCTCGAGAATATTATGGCCGCCAGAAGGAACCAGAGATCCACCTACGAAAACGCCATCGGCGCAACGATAGATCGAGGCCAATTCGCCGATGCTGTCGAGCAGCAGCACGGTAACATTTTTGGGTATCACTGTGGCATCGCCGGAACTAGCGCTTGCGCCGTTTGACGAAGTGTGAATCGACAATTGCGAACGCCGCAAAAATGTGCGGCGCGATTCGTGGATGAAGTCGGCGGCAGCGTCGAAGCGCTCGGGCTTTCGCGGCGCGAGCACCAACAGTGCATTTGGATATTCCCCTTGCAAGGTGCCGAAGGCGATCAAGGCCAGGGGTTCTTCCGTGGCGACGACGCTGCCTGCGACGATAACTGGAGTGCGCCCGGTTCTCAGTACTTCCGCCTCAAGCCAATGTGAAACGGGCGTGGGTCCCGGAATGTCCAGATCGTATTTCAGGTTGCCACTGGCTCGCACACGATCAGCAGGCGCGCCGAGAAAGCGGATACGGTCGGCGTCTTTTTCGCTTTGCATCAGGAACATGCTGGGATCGGCGAGAGCGCGCTTGAGAAAAGGACGCAAGAAGAATCCGAAGGCTCCAAGATATTTCTGGTATCGAAGGAAGGAGCGATCGGAGATACGGCCGCTGACGAACACTACAGGAATTTTGCGGCGACGAGCCTGACGTAGAAAATTTGGCCATATTTCGGTTTCGAGGATGATGATCAGGGCGGGTTTGACGGCCTGCAAGGCACGCCGGACACAAAATGCCCAATCCAGTGGAAAATATATGATGGCGTCGGCGAAGGGCATGCGCTCGCGAGCCAATTTATTCCCTGTGATAGTGGTGGTGGAAATGACGAGTGGACGTTCCGGGTAGGCTTCCTTTAATCTGCGAGCCAAAGATATTCCCGACAACACTTCGCCGACGGAGACGGCGTGCAAAAGGATCGCGCCTTGGCGATTTGTGCCTTCTTTGAAAGAAGGATAGGAAAGGCCGAGGCGTTCAAGAAGATTAGAGAAATACTTGCCATGGCGAAGCCCCTGCACAAGCCAGTACGGCGTGAGCACAAGAGCAGCAATACCTAAAAGTAAGCTATAAATAAAGTACACTAAAAGCGGCTCCGGTCTGTTTGCTCAGCAAGTGTTATAGTGCGCCAGCGCGGGGCAACCCCGTACAGCACCCTGGAATCGAAGGCGTCAGATGAGAAAAGTCTATTATAACTCTATGCGGAAATTATCCGGGGCAGTTCCCTTTCTGGCCGCGTGTTTGATGGCCGGATCGTATGCCGATGCTCAACAGAGTGGGGCCCAGCGAGCTTCACTCAAAACGGCGTCTTTGGAGACGCATGAAGGGCTAACAATTTCCGCGCAGCCTTGGACGGACGCTGCTTTATACAAGGAGAAATTCCCTAAGAAATCGCCGTTTGCCGCGGGCATCGTGGCCATGCAAGTTGTTTTTCGCAATGATTCGAACGAGAGCATGAAAGTCAGTCTGGATCGCATCCGTTTATCGTTTCAAATCGACCAGGATAACCGCCAGGAAGTACAAGCGTTGACTCCCGCTCAGGTGGCGGACCAAGTTTTGAAGCCCGGCGGGAAAGATCCAGCAAAATCCAGGGCAAGAATTCCGCTGCCGGTAAGCGTCCCTCATAACAACGACAAACACTGGACGGAGCTCGAACAGCAGGCGGAAGTTGCGGGTATTCCGGCGAACGTGATCGCTCCCCACAGCAGTGTTCAAGGGCTTCTATATTTCGATCTTCAAGGACAATTCGATTTATTGAACGAGGCGCGCTTGTATGTCCCGGACATTCTCGTAATGGAGAATAATCGGTCGCTGACGTATTTTGAAATTGACTTGAGCAAGTCCACCGGAAAATAACCTCGGCCGTTTTTAACATCACATTTATTCCGCGTCTGATTCGATGAATAAATCCCAGTTTGCGCCCACCGAAACGCTCGGCTACGATGAACAGGTGCAAAACATTTCTGAAACTAACGGACGAATGTTAAGTCTGCTCGAAGAATTAAATCCTGAACAGCGTGTTGCTGCAGAAACTACGGAAGGCCCCTTACTCATCCTGGCGGGCGCGGGTACCGGCAAAACCCGGGCCATCACTTTCCGCATGGCCAATTTGATTGCCAATGGTGTGCCGGCGGAAGCCATTCTGGCGGTCACTTTCACCAACAAAGCGGCCCAGGAAATGCGGACCCGGGTGTCCGATTTGCTGTTGCGTGCTGGTGTGCCGCCATCTTCTCCGTGGCTTTCGACCTTTCATTCTCTTTGCGCGCGACTTTTGCGCCGTGAAGCTGTGAGCGCCGGCCTTCCGCGCGATTTTGTGATTTACGATGACGACGATCAACTCGCTGCGATCAAGCTAGTGATGGCGACGCTCAAGATCGATGACGACGCGTTGACTCCCAGGAACGTCCTGAGCCGCATCAGTCACGCGAAAAACCACGGAAATACGACGGAGTCGATTCGCGCCGAAGCCATCGACAAGAACGGCCGTCACGTAGCGGACATTTTCGCGGCCTACGAAAAGCAATTGAAGCAAAGCGCCGCTCTTGACTTCGACGACCTGCTGCTGCGAACCGTAAAGTTGCTGCGCGAATCTCCGCAGGTCCGCGAAAAGTGGCAGGCGCGCTTCCAATACATCCTCGTAGACGAGTATCAAGACACCAACCGCGTGCAATATGACTTGCTGAGGTTGCTGACCGGCCCGAAACACAAGTTGTGTGTGGTGGGCGACGAAGACCAGTCCATCTACCGTTGGCGCGGCGCGGACGTTTCGATTCTGCTGAGTTTTTCGCGCGATTTCCCAGACGCCAAGGTGATCAAGCTGGAGCGGAACTACCGTTCCACTCAGCAAATCCTCGATGCGGCTGGCGCGGTAGTGGGCAATAATCCTGAACGACTCGGCAAAATTCTTACCGCCGAGAATGGTGGCGGTTCCAACCTACGCTATTTCGAGGCGCGAGACGCGCAGGCCGAGGCGGAATTTGTGGCTGGTGAGCTGGAACGGCTCATCAGCGATGATTCCTCGCAAACCTGTGCGGTGGAATATCGCACAAATTTTCAGTCGCGCGCCTTCGAAGAAGCTTTTCGCCGCCGGGGATTGCGCTACAAGCTGGTGGGAGGCTTCAGTTTCTATAATCGCGCAGAAGTGAAGGATACGCTGGCCTACGTGCGGCTGGCGATGCATCCGGATGACGATGTATCGTTGCTTCGGGTGCTAAATGTTCCGCCGCGCGGAATTGGAAAAACTACATTGGACGCTGTGCGCGAAACAGCGCGAGCGGATGGCTCGTCCCTGTGGGCTGCGGTCGGCAAGTTTATTTCTGGGGCCGCAGGCGGGCGAGCGGTCACGCCGCTGCGGGTATTTCAGGAAATGATCGCGAAATTGCAATCCTCGCTATCGGAAAAAGAGCCCGCGGATTTCCTTCGCACCGTTCTGGATGAGACTGGTTACATGGACATGCTCAAGGATCGCAACACACCGGACGACGTCGCGCGCATTGAAAACCTTGAGGAACTGACCCGTGCAGTGGCCGAAAGCATGGACGCTGGTGAAACTTTTGCGGATTTTCTAGATGCAGCGGCACTGGTAAGCGATGCTGATTCGTTTGAAGGCAAGCCGGGCGTCACCTTAATTACGCTGCATAGCACGAAGGGGCTGGAGTTCGATCACGTATTTTTGACGGGGCTTGAAGAAGGCATTTGCCCGCACAGCCGTTCGCTGAATGAAGAAAAAGGCATCGAAGAAGAACGGCGGCTTTGTTATGTGGGCATGACGCGGGCACGCAAATCGCTGACTCTCAGCCGAGCGGTCTATCGGCGCGTTTTTGGAAATGAGCAACAGATGCGGGCGTCGATACAATCCAGGTTTCTCACGGAAATCCCCAGCGAGCTGGTGGATACGGTTCGCGGGTCGATGTCGGAGATTGGCGAGAAACAGCGGTATGAGCTTGACCCGGAATACTCTTACTCGTCGGAAGAATTTTTGCAGCGCGTACGAAGCGGACCGAAGCCGGCGCCATCGTCGCAGCGAAGACAAAGTAGTCCGAGCTCCTTCACCCGGCCGCCATTAAAGCGAGGAGCGGATGCTAATCCGATGCTGGGGCGAAAAGTTCGGCATCCAACCTACGGCATCGGAACAGTTGTGGGCGTGGATGGCGACGATGAAGACCGGCGCGTGTCGGTAAGTTTTCCAGGCCGTGGCACAAAAAAATTCATTGAGCGATACGCGCAACTTGAGCTTGCGTAGTGCTATTAAGCTGCATCGACGTTGTTGCGTCTCCAGCCTCAGCAAGGTACATTGAGGCGCAACAGCCTTCCATCCTCCCCGCGCAAATTGGATTGACTTCTCGTCCAGTTGAGCCGGGGAACCAAAGATCGACCGGAGCGTGTGCGTGGCATCAGATCTCTTCCACTGCAAGAGCATCGATCAACTGCTGTCGGATTCTGAAAACGCAGAAGTCCACCTGAAGAAATCATTGGGCTGGGTCAGTCTGACGGCGCTGGGAATCGGCGCGGTGATTGGCTCAGGAATTTTCACGGTGATTGGAACGGCGATCGCCGGGCAGCAACTGCAAGCGTCGTCCATCCTTAACGCTCCCCTTCTTGAGTATTTGATTCACCACTCGGCTTCGTTTGGGCGGCCAGGCGCTGGGCCAGCGATTGCGTTGTCATTCGTGCTAGTGGCGATTGTCTGCGGCTTTGCTTCGGTGTGTTACGCGGAGCTAGCGGCGATGATCCCCATTGCGGGAAGCGCCTACACCTACACCTACGCGACTATGGGCGAATTGGTTGCGTGGATCATTGGCTGGGATTTGATTCTGGAGTACGCGGTAAGCAACATGGCGGTGTGCGTGGGATTCTCGGCGCACATCGTGGATCTGCTTGATTTTTTTGGCATCCATCCGAGCGCGCGATGGATTTCTCCTGCTTATTTACCGACCGGAATGTCGGACTTTCAAGGGAATATGCTGCTGAGTCCTGGGTGGCATTTTGGATTTAATTTTCCGGCGTTTTTGATTGTCATGCTGCTCACGGTAATTTTAATTCGCGGAATCCGGGAATCGGCGGGCGCGAACAACGTCATGGTGTTGCTAAAAATTACGGCCATCCTGGTTTTTATTACGTTTGCCGCGCGTCTGGTGCATCCTGCGAACTGGCATCCATTTGCGCCCAATGGATGGCCAGGTATTTTGACCGGGGGTTCAATCGTTTTTTTCACGTATATCGGGTTTGATTCAGTCTCCACTGCCGCGGAAGAATGCAAACGGCCGCAACGTGATGTGCCTATCGGGATTATTGCGACGTTGCTTATTTGCACGCTGCTGTATATCGGCGTGGTGGTGGTCCTGACCGGACTGGTTCCCTGGCAAACCCTGTTGGATGATGCCGCGCCGGTGGTAAATACGCTGAAGAAGTTACACTTCACGGGCGTGCGGCTGGTGGTGCTGATCGGCGCGCTGCTGGGGATGATCTCATCACTGCTGGTTTTTCAGCTGGGGCAAGCGCGAGTATGGTTTGCAATGTCGCGCGACGGATTATTGCCAAGGATTTTCAGCCGTGTACACCCGAGATTTCAGACCCCAGATTTTTCAACTCTGATGGCCGGTATCGTCGTGGGTATTCCTGCCGGTCTGCTGGATATCGGAACGCTGGCGGATTTATCAAATATTGGAACGCTATTTGCGTTCGCTTTGGTGGCCGGGGGCGTTTTGATTCTGCGTTATCGCGAGCCGGAACGGCGGCGGGCATTTCGCGCTCCGGGCGGTCCGATAGCTCCGATACTTACCATCTTGACTTGCCTGCTCCTGATGGCCGGCCTGCCCATCACCAACTGGATTCGTTTCTTTGTGTGGATGATTATCGGACTTGTGATTTACTACAACTACGGGCGGAAGCGCAGCACCTTGCGAGCCGTGGCCCGGCCATAACAGAACGAGCAAGGCACACAGAGGCCGCAAACCGTCATGTCACTCGGGCGCTGTAGAACAACATTTCGTCACACGCGCTTCCTTAGTGTTGCTGTGATATTCGTGGTGTTGCCGCATAGCGCTGGCGCATGGGGCCGCAACGGCAACAAGCTGGTGGTCAATAAAGCCATCGATACTTTACCTGCAGACATTCGCGCTTTTTTTGAGTCGAACCGCGCGCTGTTGTCTCAACACGTCACCGATCCGCTCGACACGATCACCACAAAGACAGCGGAGCGTCACAACCATTTTCTGTTCCTCGATAAATACGGGCGCTTCCCCTATGACGCTCTCCCACGAAACTATAAAGCGGCGGTAAGCAAATATGGAAAAACCAAGATTCAGGCCAATGGTTTGCTGCCCTGGGAAATCGGCGTCTACAGTCAGAAATTAACCGAAGACATGAAAACCGGACATTGGGACGAGGCCAAACTCGATGCTGCGATCCTCGCCAATTACGTCGCCGACGCCCACGACCCCTTCAATACCACCGATGACCTCGATGGCCACCTGACCGGCCAAACCGGGATCAACGAACGCTTCGGAACCACGCTGATCGACCGCTATTCGTCATTTTTCCCCATGCGTCCAAACGACGCCACGTACATTAGCGACCCCACCGATCACGCCTTCGAGGCTTGTCTCAGCGCTCACAGTTGGCTCGAAACCGTACTCCTCGCGGATCGCAATTCGCGCGTTGGGCATAATTCTTACAACGATGAGTATTTCGATCACTTCTATAACGCGGCAGCGGTAATTTTGATTCGACAACTGTCCGACGCGGCGACGGACGTGGGTTCCTATTGGCTCACGGCGTGGGTTAATGCCGGCCGACCGCAGCTTCCCCATTGAACCAGGAAGCACAATCCAAAATGCTCTCCGCCGATTTCCTCGCGCTGCCCCAGGCAGAGCTGCACCTGCACCTGGAGGGTTCACTGGAACCCGAGACGGTGTGCGCGCTGGCCGCAAAATACGGGGTTCCCACATCCACACAAGATATTCTGCAGCGCTACGCCTATCGCGATTTCTTGGAGTTCATTGAAACGTTCAAGTGGGTGTCTTCCCTACTTCGCGCCCCGGAAGATTTTGCATCGGCGCTCAGTGCTCTTGGCGAACAGCTCCTGTCGCAAAATGTCGTTTACGCCGAAGTCACTCTCTCGGTAGGGGTCATGCTTCTGCGCCAACAATCGCCCGAAAGAAACTTCGAAGCGATCCTCGCAGCGGCAGAATCTCTTCGTAGCCGGGGCTTACAACTTAACTTCGTCTTCGACGCCGTCCGGCAATTCGGAGCCGAAGCAGCCATGAAGGTCGTGGAGTGTGCCGAACGATGCAACTCAAAATCCATCGTGGCGTTCGGAATCGGCGGTGACGAATTGAGTATTCCCGCCAAGGAATTCCGGGCCGCGTACGAAAAGGCCGGAACCATGGGCCTGCACCGACTGATGCACGCGGGCGAAGTTGGCGGACCGGAAGAAATCCGCCAAGCCATCGAACTGCTCGGAGCCGAACGTATCGGCCACGGCATAGCGGCAGTCCGTGACCTATCCCTAATGGATTTGCTGGCCGAACGACGCATCCCTCTGGAACTTTGTCCGCAGAGCAATGTCCGGACCGGGGCGCTCGCGAAGCAACTGGAGCTTCCTGCGGCGCAGATCGAGCAACATCCATTACCGAAACTATTTCGTCATGGAATTCCAATCGTGCTCTCCACTGACGACCCGGCAATGTTTCACACCGACTTGCGATCCGAATATGAAAACACCCGTCGAATGGGATTGCAGGAAGAAGAATTAAGACGTATCGCAAAAATGAGCTTCGAATATGCGTTTATCAGCGAGAACGACAAGATGGCGCTGCGGCGCGTTGGAAAATCCACGTCCGCGTTTTACTAATGTCCGGCGGGCAGGCTCGCTGCCACAACCGGTATAAATGTTATAATCGACTAATGAAAGCACACGTCTGGGTTATGCCGAAACGCACGGTGCTCGACCCTCAAGGCCAAACTATCCAACATGCGCTCACGGGGTTGGGGTACGCCGAAGTGAAGGACGTCCGGCAGGGGAAATTTTTTGTGCTGGACCTCGGCGGCTGGACTCGCGAAGAGGCTCAGGGGCAGCTCGAGCGCATCTCGAAAGACGTACTAACTAACCCGGTCATCGAAGAATACCGCTTCGAAATCATCGACTGACTCAGAACGTTAACTGGCATCGAAGCGTTGCCCCAACACCCATAACCTCATTCGCGACATATTGACTTGGACTTGGTCTGACATTTTTTCCTCATGTTAACCTTGAAGTATAAATAGGAGCCTCTTTCATGTGCGGCATTGTCGGTTATATCGGGCCTAAGAAAGTTGTTCCGGTCATCATCGAGGGCCTGCGGAAACTGGAATACCGAGGCTACGACTCTGCCGGCATCGCGGTGGTCACCAAGGACGGCAAGCTGGAAATCCGTCGCGCCGCCGGCAAGCTTCGGAACCTGGAAGAAGCCATTGCTAAATCCCCGATCGAAGGTACCTACGGCATTGGGCACACACGCTGGGCGACGCACGGACGGCCTACGGAAGAAAATGCTCACCCGCATCGTGATTGCACCGGCCAGATCGTGGTCGTTCACAACGGGATCATCGAGAATTATCTGGAATTAAAAGAGCAACTGCAGCGCGAAGGCCACAAATTCGTGACCGAGACCGACACCGAAATTGTGGCGCATCTGGTCGAAAAGCATTCGGCAAACAACACTCCTCTTGAAGAAGCAGTGAGGAAATCGCTGAGGGAACTGCGGGGCATTTACGCTTTAGTGTTTTTGTCCGCCAAGGAGCCGATGAAAATCGTGGCGGCACGGCTGGGCCCTCCCTCGGTAATCGGGATTGGCGACGGGGAATATTTTGTGGCTAGCGATATTCCCGCGCTGCTGGAACACACGCGGAACATGTTCTTCCTCGCCGATGGCGACATCGCAGTGCTCACTCGCGGTGGCGTAAAAGTCATGGACCATGACGGCCGCACGGTGGAACGCCCAACCCAGCACGTCGCTTGGGACCCAATCATGGTGGAAAAGGGTGGCTACAAGCATTTCATGCAAAAAGAGATTTTTGAGCAGCCGCGGGCGGTGCGCGACACTCTGCTCGGCCGAATTTCGCAAGACACGGGAAAAATCTTCCTCGACGAAATGAAAATTTCCGAACAGCAATTTCGCACTTTCGAGAGCGTGCGTGTCGTCGCTTGTGGAACGAGCTGGCACGCTGGTCTGGCCGCCAAATTCATGATCGAGCGGCTAGCCCGCATTCCCGTCGAAGTCGATTACGGCAGCGAGTTTCGTTATCGCGACCCAATCCTCGACGCCAAAACATTAACCGTGTGCATCAGCCAATCCGGAGAAACCGCCGACACTCTCGCCGCTCAACGCGAAGCCAAGTTGAAGGGTTCGCCCACGGTAGCCATTTGCAACGTCATGGGCTCCATGATCACCCGGGAAGCAGCAGGAACCATTCCTACTCACGCGGGCCCGGAGATCGGCGTGGCTTCCACCAAAGCGTTTACGGCGCAACTCACCGCCCTATTTCTGCTGGCCGGTTACCTTGGCCAGGTTCGCGGGAAAGTCAGCTCCGAATGTGCCATTAAATTAATGCAGGAGATCACTCGAATTCCGCACAAAATGGAACGTGTGCTGCAAACAGACGAAAAAGGAGTTTACGAAAATCTTGCGCGGCAGCTATTTCGCTTTAGCGACTTTCTCTATCTGGGACGGGGGATTCATTACCCCATCGCGCTGGAAGGCGCGTTGAAGCTTAAGGAAATTTCATACATACACGCGGAAGGCTACCCGGCCGGCGAAATGAAGCACGGGCCCAATGCGTTGATTGATGAGAATCTTCCGGTGGTGGTGCTGGCGACGCGCGATGAGAGCGATCCTGATTCCATGACGCGTTATGAAAAGAGCGTCTCGAATATTCAGGAAGTGAAAGCGCGAGACGGCATTGTGATTACGATAGCGACGGAAAACGATCATCTGGCTCGTGCGGCTTCCGATCACATTATTGAGTTACCACCTGCCCCAGAATTGCTTTCGCCATTGCTGGAAATCATCCCGCTACAATTGCTGGCTTACCACATCGCCGTCCGGCGAGGGTGTGACGTCGACCAGCCGAGAAACCTTGCGAAATCCGTGACTGTCGAATAGATCTTCTGCTAACAAAAAACTCCCGGCTTTTCCGTTAGAATAAAACGATGGGTCGAGGATCCGTTTTATCCGTTATTTTTCTTTGTCTGAGTTCCCTTCTAATCGCTGCTCCGGTTGTGCCAGTCTTAACGCAGACCTCCTATAACGCCACTGCTACGCTGAAAGCGATTCACGCTGACGGCGCTAAGCATCTGAGCACGGATCAAGTCATCGCGCTGGCTAGGCTGAGTGTCGGGAGCCCTGTTGGAAAGCAGGACTTGCAAGCGGCGGCGGATCGCTTGGTACAAACTGGGCTGTTTTCTAATGTTAGTTATGCGTTTCAATCCAGAGAAGACGGCCTGTATCTGACATTCAAGCTGGTAGAAGCGCCCAGAATTCCCACTTACTTCGACAATATCCCATGGTTTACGGATGGGGAGTTGGCTGACGCCATCCGCAAAGTTCTGCCTTTTTACGACGGCACGGTGCCGGAAGGTGGCGCAACCGACGACAAAGTGGCCTCCGTCGTCACTGACTTAATTGCATCTCGCGGCATGAATACCAAGGTGGAATATCAGGTCATCAGCAATCCGCTTGGAGAAGGTACGGTGCAGGAGTTTCGAATCGCGGATGTCGTGCTGCAAATCTCGAAAATAGAGTTTGGCGATCCTGCGCTGGCGAGCTCCAAAGAACTGCAACAGCATCTCGGCGAAGTACAGGGAAAAACATATTCGCGGATGATGATAGATTTATTTTTGGCGGAACAGGTGAAACCTATTTATCTGCAAAAAGGTTTTTTGCGCGCAAAACTTGGTCCGCCAGAAATCAGGCTTACCGGTAATCCCAACCAAAAGCTGCCTGATCATATTCCAGTGTTTGTACCCATCACACCAGGCCCTACTTACCGCTGGAAAAATGCGCAATGGAGCGGAAATACGGTGCTCTCGGGCTTCACAATGAGTGCTCTGATCGGCATGAAAGAGGGAGATGTCGCCAATGGGCTAGCGATCGAAGCAGCATGGACGCGAGTGCAGGAAGAATACGGACACCGCGGTTACCTGGATGCTAAGGTCGAACCGGTAGCCGAATATGACGATCAGGCGCACACCGTTTCCTACCGAATCAATATTTCTGAGGGACGACCATATAAATTTGGGAAACTGGTTTTGACCGGAATGTCACCCACCGGCGAGAAGCGCCTGCGTGCGGCGTGGCCAATTTTAAGCGGGGATATTTTCGACAAAACCAAATATGAGGACATGCTTTTGAAATTGCAGGTCCACCGGGAGCAGATTTTTATCGATCTCCCGGTGCATTACGAGTCGGTGGGACACTGGTTACAGACGGATGCCGATACTGGAATGGTGGATGCGCTGCTTGATTTCAAGTGAAGGAGTACAGTGCTCACCGAGATGTTTGGATTGTCGGTGGGATATACTCGGTTGGTATGGGGAATGCGCTAGTTCGAATTCGTGAGCAGGAACAAGGTTCGCTCACGGCGGAGCAAAAAGAGGAGCGGCTATTCGCTCGTCTGGCGGATTGCGGCTCGATCATTGTGGCACTGTCTGGCGGGTCAGACTCCGCATATCTAGCGTGGGCTGCACAGAAGGTGCTCGGCGAAAGAGCACTGTCTGTCACGGCACTTTCACCGAGTTTTTCTGCCTACGATCGCGCCATGGTCGAAGATTTTGTTTCTAAATTAGGTGTGCATCATGAATTCGTCGAAACGCACGAGATGGATAATCCCGCCTACCGCGCAAATGCGGCGGATCGCTGTTATTACTGCAAAGACGAATTGTTTGAAGTGTTGGATAAGTTGGCGGTTGAGCGAAAGTTCGAAGCTGTTTGCTATGGCGTGAATGCCGACGACACACTGGATTTTCGTCCAGGTCATCGAGCGGCGACCGAGCACCAGGTACTAGCTCCACTGCTGGATGCGCGTTTGACGAAAGCTGAAATTCGAATGCTCTCTGAACGCGCCGCACTACCCACTTGGGACCGTCCGGCATCAGCCTGCCTGTCTTCACGTTTACCCTACGGAACCGAAGTGACCCCTGAGCGACTTGCGCTGGTGGAGCGCGGCGAATCAGCTTTGCGAGAGCTGGGTTTTCGGCAGTTCCGAGTTCGCTTGCATGACAAGCTGGCGCGTATCGAAATCAGCCCGGAAGAAATGCCCCTCGCATTTTCCGAAAATATCGCGGCAAAAATGGTTCAGATGTTAAAGAAGGCCGGCTTTACTTATGTGGCCCTGGACCTCGAGGGCTACCGTCAAGGCTCCCTGAATGAGAGTCTTACGAAGGATAACCGTTCCCCTGCAAAAGTGCAGCGCGGAACATAATTCCCTTTTCCTACGTATTCACAATAGGTACAAGTATTAGGCATCAGGGCAGGCATTTCTTTGCAAGGAGCCTCGTGACGAGTGCACTCAAAAATGCGTTTCACGTTTTCGTGGCGGTAGCAGCTTTCACGCTCGCAGGATGCTACGCAGGCGCGGGCGTTTATGGCTCCTTCGATAAGAGTTTTACTGTTACGGGACACACACGGTTGGAACTTAGCAATCCTTCGGGCGACGTGGAGATTACCGGGAGCGCCGATGGGCAAGTTCACGTGCACGGAGATGTGCGCGCCAGCGGCATGGGTTTTGATAAGCCTCAAGAACGGCTGAACGAGACGTTGGCTGATCCCGGAATTGAGCAGCGGGGCGACACCATTCGGGTAGGAAAACATTTCTCGAACATGCGCAATTTGACGATCACTTACAAAATCGAAGTTCCGCAGGACACGGAAATGAATTTGAGTGTGGTGTCAGGCGCCCTGAAGATACGAAATGTTCGTGGACCTGTAACCGCGCAGGGAGCCTCGGGCTCCATTCGCGTGGAACAAATTGAAAAGGATGCCCAACTGACATCCATGAGCGGCTCAGTAGGCGCCAGTGATGTCGGTGGGGATGTGCGAGCCTCGAGCGCTTCCGGAGAAGTGACCATCAACAACGCGAAAGGCGATGTGCGGGCACATACCCTTAGTGGCGCCGTGAAGGTGGTGAATCCCGGTGGGCGCGTGGAGGCTGACGACGCCAGCGGCTCAATTGATATCGAGGGCGCCAAGTTCGACGCCAAGGCCCATGATGTGTCGGGCGAAATAATCATTCGCGGTGATCCTGGCGAACACGGGTATTGGGATCTCAAAACGGTATCCGGAAGCGTCAACGTATATGTGCCCTCCACGGCGAATTTTCGTTTTGCCGCGGAGGCGATTTCGGGAGAAATTAAGGCTGATATTCCAATCGTAATTGAGGAACAGGGGAAGCATTCGCTGCGCGCGCATGTAGGGAACGGTGGTGGTCGGGTGGAAGTGCATACTGTTTCCGGAGAAATTCACGTTAGCGGAGCACATTAAGCGTCTGGGTCTGGTCTTGAAATAAGAATCAGGCCATCCTGTTGAACTGACCATCAGTGAATCCTACATCGTAAGCGGCAGATACCTTAGAATCGAGACATGGCTCCAAAGCCCGGTTTGCTGCTCGCCATGATATTGGCGACAACTACCCTGACATTAAGCAATGCCGGTTTCGTGTGCGCACAAAACGAGAACAAGCCGAGTCCCTCCTCGCGCACGCAACAACAGAAGCCAGGTCCTGAGAAAAGCAGCCCGCCCGCGAAGCCCCCAACTGCCGCAGATGAACTTCAGCAAGCGATTGCGAGTGCTGGAAATGATCGGGCGGCACTGGTCCACAACTTGGAGGCTTACCTCGTAGAATATCCGGATTCGCCGCAACGACCGCAAATTTATCGCGCGCTCGTGGAAGCCAACTTACAGCTTCGGGCCACGGCACGGGCGGCCGATTATGCGGAGCGTGTCGTGGCGCTCGCGCCCGATGATATGTCGATCACGCTGGTAGCGATTCAACTACTTCAGCGCAGCGGCGACGAAGCGGGGCTGCGCCGTGCAGTTAATTACGCCGGACGCGTGCTGGGCTTTGTGGAACGAACCAGCCTGGATGAGAAATCGCCGAAAATGTCTCCTGAGGAATGGCGGATGGCGAGGGCGCGTGACCGCGCTTCAGTTTTGCAATTGCGCGGGGAGCTATATCTGAAGTTAAAGGATAAGGCTGCGGCACAAAAGGATTTTGAATCTAGTTACGCGGTAGTGCCTACGCCCGGAGCAGCCGAAAAACTGGGCGAAGTAGCGGAGATGAGTAAGGATTTCCCTGTGGCTATTGAGCAATATGCACGAGCCTTTGCTCTGGCCGACAGCGCCAACCCCGGCGTGACCCGTCGAGAAATTCGCCAAAAGATCGGAAACGTGTGGCGAATCGCGCATGGGTCCGATGAGGGACTGGGCGATTACCTGCTGCGAGCTTATGACCAGGTTTCGCAAGAGACAAGCGCTGAAACCAAGAAAAACTCGGGAGCGCGAGAAGTCTCGGAATTCACTTTACGGAAAGCGCCCGACGGCGCTCCTTATCCACTAGCCGACAAAAAAGGCGAAGTGCTGGTGGTAAGCTTCTGGGCTACCTGGTGCGGGCCATGCCGAGCTCTCGAACCACAATTCGAGCGGGTGGCGGCACAGTTCAATGGGAACGAGCAAATTTCTTTTATCGAAGCTGATTGCGACGATGACGAAAGCCAAGTCGCGCCGTACCTGGAAGAAGTGAAACCGCATGTACCGGTGGTTTTCGCGGACGGTTTGGATCACTTGTTGGCTGTCAACGATCTCCCCACAGTCGTTGTCATCGACCGCCGAGGCAAAGTGGTTTACCGCGCCGAAGGTTTCGGAGAGGAAACGTTCGAACGCGACCTCACCGCAGCAGCCAGGCGCGCACTGGAAACCGCAGCTACGAGCCTGCCCCCTGCGACTTCTGCTCCGTAGACTGCGGATATTTGTCAGCCACTTCCCGGGCCGCGATGATCGTATTCACGTGAATCGCGACGGTATCTTCCACGCGTCGCGCGTAGCCGCCAGCTAGAGCCGTCGTAATCGGGATCGATCGCGATCTTGCGGCTTCAAATACTTCGCTATCCCTGCGTTTCAAACCTGCCTTGGTTAGTAAAAGACCTCCGAGCTGATCTTCACGATAGGGATCAGCGCCGCCAACGTAGAAAATCATGTCGGGTTTAAATTTATCGACGCACCGTTCTACCGTGGGAATGAGTGCAGCAAGGTATTCATCGTCGCCGGCACCGTCTCGCATATTAAGGTCCACGGTGGAGGGAGGTTTGTCCGCGGGATAATTATTCACCTGGTGGATGGAAATGGTGAAGACGGAAGAATCATCGGCAAAAATGGCCGCGGTGCCGTTGCCGTGGTGCACGTCGGTGTCGACAATCATGGCTTTCTTGATGTCGCCATCACTTTGCAGGCGTCGAACCGCGACGGCCACGTCATGAATCGCGCAGAAACCTTCGCCGTGGTTGGCGTAGGCGTGGTGAAAGCCGCCGCTCAAATTCGAACCGAACCCATCCCGCAAGGCCGACTGGGCCGCCAGAATTGTGCCACCTGCGGCTAGCCATACCGCTTCCGCTAGTTTCGGCGAATACGGGACTTCCAGCTTCATAATTTCACTGGCCGTCAGTGCGCCGGTTTTCAATTTGTTTACCCATGAAGCGGTGTGCACCCGCAAAAGATCTTCATCGATGGCAGGTTGAGGCGTAAGGAAATCGTCGGCGGCTGCGATTCCTGCGCTAATGAGATCTTCGGCGATCAGGCGAAATTTCTGCGAGGGAAAAACATGTGCGCCGAGATTCAGATCATAGCGTGGGTGATAAACAACTTTGAAAGGAAGCATAGCGATCGGCAGCTATCGTGTTAATTCTCGCGGGATAAAATGAAATCCGGAAGGGTCATCAGCGCGCGACCATACTCACTGTTGGCGTGTCCATTCAGACAAGCCTTCGCGCGACGGGCGTAATCATGAGCGAGCTCGCGGGCGCGTACGAGGGCTCCGGAGTCTTGAACCAGCGCGACGAGCGTTTCTGGACGGACGGAATTAAATTCCTTTTCTTCGAGGACCTGGATAACGAGCTCGCGAGCGTCGTGGTGCCCGTTTTCCATAGCGTAAATGAGCGGCAGCGTGACCTTGCCTTCTTTTAGGTCGCTGAGCACTGGCTTTCCAAGCTGCTTTGCCGAAGCCGTAAAATCCAGCAGGTCATCGACCAGTTGGAAAGCGAGACCGGCGTAGCGGCCGTAATCCGCAAGGGCCTCTTCTTCTTCCCCCTCGAGTCCTGCTAGGACTGCGCCGAGCCGGGCACACCCGCTGAAGAGACACGCGGTTTTGTATGTCGCAAGGCGTACGGCGTCATCTTCGGTGACATCAATGCGGCCGATCTTTTCTAGTTGAATTAGCTCGCCTTCGACCATTTTTTGTGTGAGGTCGATCAATACATCGAGAATGCGGAAATTTCGCTCTTCCAGTGCCATCTGGAAGGACTGCATGTATAGCCAGTCGCCAGCCAAAACGCTGCGGTGATTTCCCCATCTGGAATTCGCGGAAGGACGCCCGCGGCGGGTGTTTGCGCTGTCGATCACATCATCGTGAATCAAGGTGGCGCTATGGAGAAGCTCCACGACTGCTGCCAGGCGAATCGCACCAGGGCTGCGTGCCCCTGCATAGCGATTGCAAAGTATCAGAAGCGCAGGCCGCAGCCGTTTGCCGCCGCCACCCAGAAGATAGCTGGTTATTTCCGAGACCGGTTCAAATGCAGTGGCACTTTGCCGTGAAAGTTCGTCTTCCACGAGGACGAGATCGTCGCGGACTAGATCGAAGATCTCCTTAGCGGTTAGCAGCGCGATGGGATTCCTCCTGGCACCGCTCGAATCATGCGACCCAACCCTGGCCGCATCAAGATATAGAGGCCGGAGAATCTGGCGGCCGGACAAGCTGAAAGAAACGCCTAAAATTTGCTGCGGTGGTGGCGGCGAATTCTTCCGGCGACAAGTTTCTCACATTCGCGAGCGTGCGCGCTACTTCCGCGACAAAGGCGGGCTCGTTGCGTTTACCGCGGTAGGGCTGGGGTGCGAGGTAAGGAGAGTCGGTTTCGATCAGGATGCGGTCAAGAGGGACTTCCCTTGCGACATCGCGGAGGTGCTGGGTCTTCGGATAAGTCGAGTTACCGGCGAAGGAAATCATGAAACCGGCGTCGACTCCGCGGCGGGCCTCCTCGAGCGTGCCGGTGAAACAATGCAGGATGCCGCCGATTCCGGTGGGGCGCCAGACTTCCTCAATGAGCGCCAGGCAATCGGGCCAAGCGTCACGACAGTGAATGATGATGGGCAGTTTGGCGTCGCGGGCCAGAGCCATCTGGTCGCGAAATACCTGATGCTGGACATCGCGCGGGGAGTGATCGTAAAAATAATCCAGCCCAATTTCTCCCCAAGCGATTACTTTTTGATGTTTGGCGAGCTTCGCGAGTTCTTCTAGGTGCTGCGGTGTGACTTGCTTCGCTTCATGCGGATGAATTCCGACACTGGCGTAGATCCAGTGATATTGATCTGCAAATGGAAGCGCGGAATCTAATTTTTCGGGTCCCGGCCCAGTGCCAATCGCGAGCAGAGCCGAGACGCCTGCGGCGCGGGCCCGCTCCAACATGGCTTCGCGATCATCCGCGAACTGGGGAAAATCAATGTGGGCGTGCGAGTCGACTAGTTCCATTCGGAATGGATGCTACTTGAGGCGAGCGCCGACTTCCACATCTTCCAGGAAGCCCGCCAGAACGGGTCTTCCTTCAGGACCTACCGAGGCCGCGACGATCATGCCGTTGGATTCGACACCTCGCAGTTTGCGCGGGGCGAGATTCGTCACGACGGCCACCTTACGACCGATGAGTTTTTCCGGTTCGTAAAATTGGGCGATGCCGGCGCAGATTTGGCGGACTTCCGTGCCTATATCCACAGTGAGTTTCAACAACTTGTCCGCGCCAGCAATGCGCTCGGCGGTTTGAATCTGCCCGACGCGCATTTCGACTTTTGCAAAGTCTTCGATGCCGATTTTGTCCGTTGCCGCGGGCGCGACAGCTGGAGCCGAGGCAGCAGCGAGTGTGGGTCCACTTGCGGGCGCGGCTGGTGCCGCAGCAGCGGCCGGTTTTTGTAACTGATTTTCCATGGCTTCGATCCTCTCCATTGCTTCTGTTTTTTCCACGCGTGGGAACAAGGCTTGCAATTCTCCGAGTTTTACACCAGGCAAAAGCTGGCCCCAGCGCAGAGTGTCTAATTCGAGCGATGCTTTTCCGGTTTGCCCAAGGAGTTTCCAGACCTTCGCAGTACTCTCCGGCAGAACTGGATGTGCCAGTGCCGATACGATGCGCAAGACCTCGGCGGTCACCCACAGAATTGTTCCACGGCGTTGTTGGTCAGCATCGGAAGCGCCGAGGCTCCAGGGTTGCTCAGTGGTGAGATATTTATCCGCGGCGGCAATGACTGACCAGATGAGTTCGAGTGCGCGCGAGAATTCGAACTTGTCGTAGTGTTCAAGGACCTGCGCGATGGAGACTTGCGCGACTTTGGCAAGCTCATGGTCCTGTGGCTGAAGCTCCGAGGCCTTGGGAATTTTTCCGCCAAAGCTGCGATCAATCATCGCGGCCGTGCGGCTGGCAAGATTTCCCAAGCCGTTGGCGAGATCGCTGTTGTAGCGAGCGATCAGTGCCTCGCGGCTGAAGCCGCCATCCCCGCCAAAAACAATTTCGCGCAGGAGGAAATAGCGCAAGGCATCTACACCCAAGACGCTGACGATGGGCTGCGCGGACTGAATGTTGCCGCGAGATTTAGACATCTTCTCGTCCTGGAACAGGAGATGGCCGTGCGCGAAAATCTTCTTTGGTAGATCCAAGCCCGCGGCCATGAGAAATGCGGGCCAGTGAACCGCGTGGAAACGGATAATTTCCTTCCCCACCAGATGTACATCAGCGGGCCAATAGCGGGCAAATTCTTCCTTCCGGATGGGGTATCCCACCGCGGTGATGTAATTGGTCAGCGCGTCGGACCATACGTAGAAAACGTGTTTTTCGTCACCCTGCCATGGGATTCCCCACTTTAACGTTGTGCGGCTAATGGAAAGGTCACGTAAACCGCCGCGCACGAAGGAAATTACTTCGTTGCGGCGAGCTTCCGGCTGGATGAATTCCGGATGTTGTTCGTAATAATTCAGCAGCGGTTTTTCAAATTTCGATAACTGGAAAAAGTAATTTTCTTCTTTGACGCGTTCCGTAAGGCGGCCGCATTCCGGGCATGTCGCTCCCGGCGTGGAATCATCGATGTACATCTCGTCCGAAACGCAGTAGTTCCCCTCGTAGTGTCCTTTGTAGACATAGCCGTTGTTTTGGATCTCGCGAAACAGATGCTGTACGGCGTGAGCGTGGCGGGTTTCGGTGGTGCGGATGAAACGGTCGACACGCAAGCCTAATTCCTTCCAGAGGTCGCGATATTCGGCGGACACCCGATCGACGAAATCAATCGGGGATTCATTGTTGTTCTTCGCGGAACGCTCAACTTTTTGGCCGTGCTCGTCAGTGCCGGTAAGAAAAAGCACATCAAACCCGCGCATCTGTTTGTAACGCGCGATAGCGTCAGCGGCGATCGTGGTGTACGTGTGCCCGAGGTGCGGACGCGCGTTTACGTAATAGATGGGAGTAGTGATGTAATATTTCGGTTTTTCGGACGCCATTTCTTCTATTTTGACCTAAGTGTTCCGGATACGGATACAAACGCCTTAAAAAGTATTTTACGCTGGCCCGTTTGCGGGACGGCGCTTCAACCAGATTGACGCGTAAATTGAGCTAGCTCTTTCCGCTGGCTTGATAAGTGCGTACGGCTTCGCTGATTACTTGCTGCAATGGAACTTGCTTCTCGACGGCAAGTTTGCGGCAATCATCATACTCTGGTGTGACGTGCAGAATGTGACCATTCGAACGTGACAATTTGATGCGCACCGAGCCATAACTGGTAGAAACGTTCACCCATTCCCGCGGCAAGGCCCGCCGTTGTGCCCGGTGGCTACGCACGCCGAAGGTGGTAGTCTCGGCGAAAATAAGGGACATCAGGGCTTCGGTATCTTCCGGCCGGCACAAAATGGTCAACAATGTACCGGGTCGGTTTTTTTTCATTTGCAATGCGGTGGTGTACACATCCAGCGCCCCCGCTAAGAGCGCTTTCTCCAGAACGTAGCCATAGATTTGCGGATTCATGTCGTCGAGGTTGGCTTCGATGATGGAAATTTCTTCATCGTTCACGGACGACGTTTTGTCTGCGGATTCGCCGATCATGATGCGTACAACATTAGGCTGTCCTCCGAGGTCGGTAGTTCCAGCGCCATAGCCTATAGCAGAAACAGTCATTGCCGGTTGTGGCCCGAAAGAATCGCATAATGTTGCAACGATGGCCGCGCCAGTAGGCGTGACCAGCTCATGCTGCACACCATTCGAGAAGGTTGGCGCGCCTTGCAATAGTCTAGCTGTCGCCGGGGCGGGAACAGGTAACACACCGTGGGCCATTTTTGCGGTGCCACCGCCGACATTTAACGGTGAACAGGCAAAGCGCTCAATGCCCAGCGCGTGAAACCCTATACACGATCCAACGATGTCCACGATCGCATCGACGGCGCCCACTTCATGGAAATGGACCTTTTCAATAGGCGCATCGTGAACATGCGCTTCAGCCTCACCAAGTTTTTGAAAAATGCGCGAAGCGCGTTCTCGAACTGGCGGAGCCAGTCGCGAATTCTTCAAAATTTCAAGAATCGTGCTGAGCGAACGATGCTTTTGCTGGTCTTCCGTCTGGACGCGCACGTACGTGGCAGCCATGCCATTTTTCCAAACCTTCTCTGGGGTCAAAGTCCAACCTGGAACTTGCAGGGATTTTAATTCTCCACGCAGCAAGTCCGCGGAACAGCCAGCGTCCACAAGCGCTCCAAGTGTCATGTCGCCGCTGATACCCGAAAAGCAGTCAAAATAGGCAAGTTTCATGGGGTCTTTCGCCGCATGAGAAGATCCAGAACAGCAAATGAAGTGGCTAATTGATAGTAGCGGCGACGCTAAAAGGTGTCAAACATCAGCCATCTATATGGCTACTTGTTGAATTCGAGGACCATATTTTCTTCGTCGTGGGATTCGTTACCGATTTTTAGGCCGCGGGGCTCGACACCGAAGGATCGGAAGCCCAGAGATTCATAGAGTTTTCGGGGAACTGCTTGACCAACGCCGACGGTGAGCAGGAGCATTTCGAGACCGGGAATGGACTTGGCGCGTTGTATGGCGGCCCGCATTAGGGATTTGGCGATTCCGCGCCCGCGCGCGGCGGGCGTGACAAACACACCCCATATCCAGGCTTTGTGGCGACGTTTTAAGGGCACTTCTTGATAACAGCCGACCATTCCGACAGCGCTTTCCTGTTCGAACGCTCCGACAATGAAGTTTTCGGCATGATCGGCACGCAAACGGGTGGCAAATTCTTCTACAGACATGGCCCGAAGTTCCTCCGGCGAATCCACGAAGGACCATGGATCAGTCTCAAGCGCCAGCATGCGCAAATCCCAAAGTGCCTGAGCGTCTTGCACTGTAAATAATCGTATCTCCACTGATTTCTTCTCCGTTGCCATGCAACGAGAATACCAGTCCGCCTCAAAAACTTGACATCCTCCTGTAACAAACAGGAGACTCGTGCGCACAGATCTGTAGAATTCGCCGATCATCGATTGCCATTGAAAAAAGGAGGGAAAATGAGGCCGAATTATCTAACCGTGCTGGTAGCCGCTATTGCCTATTGGTTGCTGGGCGCGCTGTGGTTCGCGGTGCTGTTCAGCAAACCGTGGATGGCGCTTGAAAATATTACGCCGCAACAGGCCGGTGGTATGAATCCCATTGCGCCATACATCATCTCGTTCATCCTGAATCTGGTTATCGCGTTTGTATTGGCACAACTTTGCGCCTGGCGCAACGCCAACACGGCTGCCCGGGGCGCGGCGCTGGGTATACTCATATGGATCGGATTTGTAGGTCCGATAACGTACAGCACGTACATGTATGAAATGCGGCCTAAACAGTTATTTGCAATCAACGAGTTCTACTCGTTGGTCGGGTTGTGCTTGATGGGCGCCATTCTGGGCGCGTGGACGAGGAAACCAGCCGCATAAATTTCGTCGAGATTGCACGGCGCCAAGTCCGTATTTCGTTCTTCCGTGTTAATTCTAGATGGTGAAGTTCACTCACGGGATTGAGGAAACGTGTATCTGAACCTGACAAAGCGATTCCGCGACGCGTTGGGCGCGCACATCCAGGAGAAGTACGGCTTGGATATCGCGATCGTTACGGAGCGTCCGCCAAAAATCGAAATGGGGGAGGCGGCCTCGCCGGTTAGTTTTGAATTGGCAAAACGTTTGAAGCGCGCGCCACGGCAAATCGCGCAAGAAATCGCAGCCAGCCTCACGCCCATCGAAGGGATCGCAAGAGTTGAAGTTGCGGGTGCTGGATATCTGAATGCCTATTTTGAGCGCGCAAACTTTTTGCGGGCAGTTCAACGCGAAGCAGGCTCGGCCACTGCGCCTGGTCGTGGCGGCAAAATAATTGTTGAACACACCAGCATTAATCCAAATAAGGCGGCGCACATTGGGCACGTTCGAAACGCAGTGCTGGGCGACACCATTGCGCGAGTGCTGCGGCACACAGGCGGCGCGGTGCAGGTACAAAACTACATCGACAATACTGGTGTGCAGGTGGCCGACGTGGTTATCGGATTTGTGCACATGGAGAAGAAGAACCTCGCCCAGGTGCGCCAGCTGGCTGCGGAGCCGAAATTCGATTATCTCTGTTGGGGCGTTTACGCACGCGCATCGCATTTTCTGGAGGAGGACAAAGCCCGGGCGGCAACTCTCCGCGGTGAAACGCTGAAAGCCATTGAAGAAGGCGGCAGCGAAGTTGCCGAAATGGGCATGGTGATCGCCAACGCCATCGTGAGTCTGCACCTACGCACCATGGCACGGTTGGGAATCTTCTACGAACTTCTGGCGCGTGAGAGCGACATTTTGCATTTGCATTTTTGGGATGCGGCATTTGCACAGTTAAAGGCCGCGGGGGCTATTCGGCTGGCGACCGCTGGAAAGATGGCTGGTTGCTGGATCATGCCTGCAAAAGAGAAAGACAAGGCGGAAAAAGCGGATGTGGCGTCGACACGAAGTCCCGACGCCGATGCCAACGACAGTGCGGACTCGGATTCCGATGAGAATCCCAATAATCAACACAAAATTATTGTACGTTCGAATGGGACGGTGACCTACGTAGGGAAAGATATCGCTTACCAGTTATGGAAATTTGGGTTATTGGGCAAAGATTTTTTCTATGTGAAATGGCCCAATACACCCGGCTCGCATACCTTATGGAGCACTGCGAGCCAGAACGGTGATCCATTAGCGCCAAATTTCGGCGCTCCGGCGACGACCGTGTACAACGTGATTGATTCGCGACAGGCCTATTTGCAAGATGTCGTCTCAGAGGGTTTGCGCGCACTGGGACACGACGAACAAGCGGATCACTCCATTCATCTTGCGTACGAAATTGTGGCGCTGACTCCGCGTTGCGCGGCGGAGATGGGTTATGAGCTTTCACCCGAAGAAACAAAAAAACCTTATGTGGAGGTCAGTGGCCGCAAGGGATTTGGAGTGAAGGCCGACGACTTGCTCGACAAGCTGGAAGCTGCGACATTGAGCGAAGTTCAGCAGCGGCACGCCGACATGGACAGTGAAACGCAACGGCAGACCGCGCACAAAATTGCAGTCGGAGCCTTGCGATTTTTCCTTTTGAAATTTACGCGGAACGCGACTATCGCGTTTGATTTTAAGGATGCCTTGAGCTTTGAAGGAGAGACCGGTCCCTATTGCCAGTACGCGGTTGTGCGCATCCGTGGGATTCGCCGCAAAGGGACCGAAGCCGGCGCCACGCGTATGGAAGTTACCCAGGAAACCGTTGCGACGCTATTTTCGAGACCGGAAGGCAACGGCTTGTGGGAGTTGGTGGTGCTGGCCGGATCGCTTGATGTGGCTGTGGAAGCGGCTATCAAAGCGCAGGAGCCGGCTTTTGTGGCGAAGTTCGCGTTTCAATTGTCGCAGGCTTTCAACCTTTTCTACCACCATCATCACATTTTATCTGAGCCGGATGAGCAGAAGCACGCCTTCTTGCTACGGCTGACAGAACTGGTTGAAACGCAACTGGTGAGAGCGCTGGATTTGTTGGGGATCGAGGCCCCGGAGAAGATGTAGCTGTGGTTTAAAACCTGCCATCAAATCGTTCTTCCGCGCTCAAAAAGAACCGACAGAGATTCAAAAACCGCACCCTTGAAAGACGCGAGGGTGCGGCACCCGCTCTGAGTAGATGGCTCTACCTAGATAGTGTTCATCCTTGATTGCCGTTCGAGTTAAGAAATCAAAATTAATAGGACATCAGCATGTGGACTAGAGTGCGCACGGCGGTTCCTGTGGCGCCCTTGGCCATCCATGGCTTCTGGTCGTCATTCCACGCGGTGCCTGCGATATCCAGATGAATCCACGGGGTGTCGCCGGTGAATTCCTTGATGAACATGGCTCCGGTGATGGCCCCGCCACCTTTTCCACTGCCAATATTTTGAATATCGCCGACACTGCCCTTAATGAATTCGCGATAGTCATCGTCGATGGGCATCTGCCACATTTTTTCTCCAGCCGCTTTTGAACTAGCCAGAAGCCGGTCGGTAAAAGCCTGATCGGATCCGAACACGCCGGCGTTGACATTGGATAAAGCCACTACGATCGCGCCGGTCAAAGTCGCGGCGTCGATCAAGTGAGTGGCTCCCAACTGCTTGGCAAAGGTAATCCCGTCAGCCAGGATTAAGCGGCCTTCCGCATCGGTGTTCAGCACCTCGATGGTTTTGCCGGACATGGCGGTCTGGATATCGCCCGGCTTCTGAGCCTTGCCTCCGACCATGTTTTCGGTAGAAGGCACGACGCAAATTACTTTTACGTTTGGTTTCAGCGAGGCAATGGCGCGCATTACGCCGAGCATGGCTCCCCCTCCGGCCATGTCGTATTTCATTTTTTCCATGCCGTCGGCGGGCTTAATGGAAATTCCGCCAGTGTCAAAAGTCACGGCCTTCCCAATGAGACCAATCACAGGCAGTTCAGGTTTTATGTGCGCAGGCACATAAGTAAGAACCATGACACGCGGCGGCTCAGGACCGCCCTGCGCGACGCTGAGCAGCGCGCCCATTTTCAGGTCGGTAATTTTCTGCTCGTCCAGAATCTCGACTGCCAGGCCAGCTTCCCTGCCCATGGCTGCAGCTTTTTCCGCAAGGATTTTGGGTGTCAGCTTGTTGGCAGGCTCGTTGACGAGATCGCGAGTAAAATTTTGCGCTTCGCCTATGGTTCGGCCTGTTGCCAAGCCTTTTTCTCCGGCAGACTTTTCCGCATCGGAGTAGCCGACGAGAAATACTGTTTCGATAGATTTATCGTTCTTCTTGTCGGTTTTGTATTTGTCGGATTCGAAGTTGGCAATGACGGCAGCTTCAGCAACGACCTGGGCAAATTCCTCAGTGCGGTCCTTGTCCGGAGCCAGAATCGCGAATTTCTTGATGGAGCGCGCTTTTAGATATCGCAAGGCGGCTCCAGTCACTTTGCGCGCAACAGCGCCGTTGAATTGTTCGCGCTTGCCGACACCGACTAGCAGCAATCGCGAAGCTTTCAGTCCTTGGGGCGAGTGAATCAGGGTGAACTCCAACATTTTGCCCGAAACTTCCCCGCCCTTTGCCAGTCTTCGGAGTAGGCCCCCCGCCCCTCGGTCGATTTCGTCTAACTGGCCCTGAACGGGGTCAGACTCTTCGAATAAATAAGAAACGAGCGCTTCCGTTTCGATTTCAGAATAATTTCTGGTCTCCAACGTAATTTGCATAACTGCGTTATCGCCTCCGGTTTTGATACATCGCATCTTCTGCTTCTCTGCGAGCTTCCTTGGTGCGTTCGTCCTGACGGCGGTCCCAGGATTTCTTTCCTTGCGCCAAAGCGATTTCCACCTTGGCGATGCCTTTGCGGAAGTAAATCTTGAGGGGTATTACCGTCAGGCCTTTGGCCTCAGTACGACCCGCCAATTTGTTTATTTCATTCTTATGTAGCAAAAGTTTTCGCGCGCCTAGCGGCTCGTGGTTCCAAGGTCCCCCGGGTAAATATTGGGCTATATGGGCGTTAGCCAACCAAGCCCCGGTGGGTCTAAAATCGACGTAAGCGTCGCGGATATTGGCCTTTCCTTCGCGCAAGGCCTTTACTTCGGTGCCGTGGAGTACCAGCCCGGCCTCGAACTTATCCAGAATGTGATAGTTGTAGGAAGCCGCGCGGTTTTGCGCGACGATCAGCTCCTCGACTTTATCAGTCTTTGCAGATTTTTTAGTGGGCTTGGCCACAACAAGCCATCATAACTGGAGTGTTAAATCCGCGCCACCCGGGGTTGTTGTATTGAGGGACAGCCAACCCCTGATTCCTTGCCCGGCCTCTAAGCCGAGTGTTAGACTTTCGATGACCAGTCGAGATTCGGAGAATTCATGCGACGTTGCGGTACAGCAACTCTATGCATTTGTCTTGCCCTGCTCGCTGCAGGCTGCCCGAAAAACGGGAAAAACGAGTATTCTGAGGGACGTAAGGCGGAAGAAATTTCCGATTACGACGCCGCGCTCACTTTTTATCAGCAAGCGTTGAAGGCTGACCCTAATAATGCCAATTTAAAGATCAAGGTAAACCAGATCCGCTTCGAAGCCTCTAATCATCATATTAAGCTGGGTCTGGAGATGCGCAAGAAGGGCGATTTACAGGCGGCACTGGCGGAATTTCAGCGGGCCGGCGTAGTCGACCCGTCCAGCCCGGTGGCGGAGCAAGAGCTGCGCAGGACTGCGGCAATGATTTCGGACAAGAACCGCGACGCGGATGCCGCAACGGAGGTTCCGCCCGACCCCAATGCGCAACCCCTGGCCTCGATGCCGCCAGAGATCAAGCCTCTGTCCCACGCGCCGATCAATCTCACGATGTCCAACGACGCGAAGCTGGTATTCGAAACCGTAGCCAAACTGGCTGGATTGACGGTGATTTTTGATCCGGACTTCCCTGCCCGGCGGATTACCACGGAACTGAATAACGTGACGCTGCAGCAAGCGCTCGATATCGTGTCGCTGGAAAGCAAGGCGTTCTGGAAACCGGTCACGGAAAATATCATCTTCGTGATTCCGGACCAGCCGCAGAAACGGCGTGATTACGAAGAGCAAATCGTAAAGACGTTTTATCTTGCCAACACCGTGCAGCCGCAGGATTTGACGGAAATCGTGACGGGATTGCGCCAATTACTGGATTTGAAACGTATTCATCAATTGAATTCGCAAAACGCGATCATCATTCGCGATACCCCGGACAAATTATCGCTGGCGGAAAAAATGATAGGGGACATCGACAAAGCTAAGCCCGAGGTGGTTGTGCAGGTTGAAGTGCTGCAAGCGCGCACCGACCGCCTGCGTGATCTGGGCATTGTGCCAATTCAAACTGCGTCGGTCACAATCAATCCGAACGCTTCGACGACGACAACTACGACCGGTACCACCACCACTGCAACTCCAACAACCAACACCGTCACATTCAATCAATTGTCGCACTTAAATGGAAACTCTTATGCGGTTACGGTTCCCAGTATCACCGCCAATGCCATTTTGACTGACACTTACACAAAAATCATTCAAAACCCGGAGATCCGCTCCATAGATGGGCAGCCTGCCAAACTGCGTGTCGGCGATAAAATACCGGTGGCAACGGGCAGCTTCCAGGCGGGCGTTGGTGTGGGCGCTACCGGCGTAAACCCGTTGGTGAACACACAATTTCAATACCTGGAAGTCGGCGTAAACGTCGACATCACTCCCCGGGTGCACCCAAATCACGAAGTGAGCCTGAAAGTAATTGTCGAGGTGTCGTCTCAGACGGGCATTTCGACCATCGGCGGGATTCAGCAGCCCATCATCAGCCAACGTAAAATCGAGCAAGACATTCGCCTGAAGGAGGGCGAAGTAAACGTACTCGGCGGTTTGTTTGAAAAAGACGACACGCGCACATTAAATGGCTGGCCAGGTCTCGCAAAGATTCCGTTCATGCGGTATTTCTTTTCGGATGACAGAACTGACCATCAGGAAAATGAAGTTTTGATCGTCATGACTCCGCGCATCGTGCGCATTCCGGAATGGACTAAAGGAAACTTGCGGCCGTTGTATTCGGGGTCTGAATCGAATGTTCAAGTTCGCCGCGATCGTGACGTCCGAACGCCCACTGCGGAACCAACCCCAGGAGTTCAACAACCGGCAGGTCCACCTAACCAGAATCCTGGGCCGATACCTCCTGCCGGCAATGCTCCAGACGCAGGCGCAGCGGCTGTTCCGGGCGCCGGCCAAGGCGCACAAGCAGCAAAAATACGATTTGAGCCGAAAGGTGTTTCGCTCAAGGCGGGACAGACAACTACCGTGGGCATCGTGGTCGACAACGTGAACGACCTCTTTTCAATACCACTATTGCTGCAATATAACCCGGCGGTGGTCAGCGTCGAAGAAGTTCAACACGGCGGTTTTCTGTCTGGCGGAACGCAGGAAATTGCCATCGTTTCGCGCGTGGACAAGGAGCATGGCCAAGCCATCATCTCCGCAACCCGCCAACCGAACACCGCAGGTGTCAATGGAAGCGGGACGTTAATGGGCATCGTTATCAAGGGGATCGCGCCCGGCTCGTCAAACCTTTCTATCGTGCAGGTCAACGCCAAAGACTCCCAGCAAAAACCCATTCCGCTGGTCAGTAGTGAAGCGACCGTGCAGGTTCAACCTTAGTGGTGGAGTTTTAGACGGCCATGCTGGGTAACAACAAAAAGTTTTTATCCAATCAGCGAGTTACTAACGAAGCTGGGATGACGTTGATCGAATTGATCATCGCTTGCTCCATCCTTTTGATACTCGCGTCCGCGGCCCTACCCATCGCGAGGTTCACCGTAATTCGCACCAAGGAAAGCGAGCTTCACCGAGATCTGCGTGAGATGCGGGATGCCATTGATCGTTACAAGGATGCTGCTGATCGCAACCAGATCAGAGTGGAACTAGGTAGCGAGGGTTACCCGCCTGATTTGGAAACACTGGTGAAGGGCGTGCAACTGGGGGCCTCCAGTGACAAAAAGATTCGCTTCCTGCGCAAAATACCCGTCGATCCCATGACCGGGCAAAACGAGTGGGGTTTGCGCGCAGTGCAGGATGATCCCGACTCAACCAGCTGGGGCGGAAAAAACGTATTCGATGTCTATTCGAAGTCGCAAGGTGTGGCGCAAGACGGAACAAAATATTCAGATTGGTGATTTGCCAGAATGCATGGATTGAAAATACACCGGGAGAAGAACACGATTACCTGTTCGCGGCGCCGCCGCCGTAGCTTTGGCTTTACGCTGATCGAATTGATGATTGTAATTACGATTATCTTTATTCTGATCGGGATTGCGGCGGGACGCTATGACCGCTCGGTGATTCGCGCCCGCGAGGCTACCCTGAAGCAGGATTTGCAGGTGATGCGTCAGGCCATTGATAACTACACGCTGGATAAGCAGTCTGCTCCGCAGTCCATCGAGGCTTTGCAAGAAGCCGGATATCTCCGCGTCGTGCCCACCGACCCAATGACTCAAGCAAAAGATTGGCAACCACAGTTCGATGAAGTAGTGCTGAGCCCGGACCAGACCGGCACAGGTATCGTTGATGTGCATTCAAATTCAGACAGAACATCGCCGTTTGACAATACGCCGTATAAAGAGTGGTAGCTTGCTCGGCGACTCTTTTTGGAAATGCGCACCCTCACGGCTATGCTGGAACTTTTTGGCAATTTGACGCGACGGGACACCTCGGCTATAGTCAATACGCGGGGTGGAGCAGCCTGGTAGCTCGTCGGGCTCATAACCCGAAGGTCGTCAGTTCAAATCTGACCCCCGCAACCATCCGAATGCGCTAGTTCGAGCACTGGCGCATTCGGGCCACTTCCGAGCAAGTCCCAATTCCCCTCTGCAACGTAATGCCATTCTTGTCCTTCGGTGGGTGTCATCCTGATTTCACTCAGGTGGGTGTGAAGTTCTAACTTCGCTAGTGCCGCATCCCGGTTCAGCAGACCTTGCAGGTTGGAAATTCCCTTCTCCACGAACTCACGCATTTCGAGCAACCGTCCGTCGATTGACGCCGCAGTCGTAGAAAGCAGTCGGTTCGTGATGGCCTTCAGTTTGCCCTCGCGCACCGAAATTTGGTGGACCAGAGAAGGGAGTGGACCGCCCTGCGCAATGGCATCCGCAAAACGCTGGATCTCCGATTCGAGCTGCTCTTTGCGTCGACGCATCGCCGCGAGATCGCCAGATGCGCTTGAGAGTGCGGTCCGGAGTTGCCGGCCAAACTCGCTTACCGCGTAATCGATCACTTCCGGCCGGAGGAGCTCCGATCGCAAGCGGCCCAGCAGTCGTTCCTCAAGCACCTCGCGCCGGATGTATAGGTCGTTTCCGCACGTGCCGCGGTTGAAGTAATTCGCGCAGACGTACTTTTTGTGCACGTGAGTGCCGCCGCCAGTGCCAATGATCAGGTTCCCGCCTCGCAACATTTCAGCAGCCCGCTAAATAAATACGGGCTCGTCAACGCGCGGGAGAATAGCCCGCGACGCCGACCTTCGGCGGGTTTGCGGCCGAAGAAATCGAGACGGGCCTGCACGCGGTCCCAAAGCTCGACTGGGAGGATTGCCAGTTCGGGCCGCTGGGCCGATTGACTGGGTGAAAGTAAGAATTAAAGTGAGAATTGTGCAACACGAGCCTACACGTTTATGAGAGAGCTTGCTCATGGCGCCTGGAAGCGCTCATTTTCAGTCGCGCGTTTCGTAGATC
>DATBBY010000100.1:0-31511 GCA_036270765.1 Candidatus Acidiferrum sp. | reverse complement strand
GCGATAAAGATGGCCGCGCCTCCGTATAGGCAGGTGGAGAGAAAAATCAGCGCTATGGAATTCCAATGGTAGTTTCCTGAAATTAGATCTTTACAGAGCAGACTTACGTTCAGAATGGGCACTAGCGACAATCGTGGCGTTAGTTCTACCCCCGGCAGCATCGCCGCGACGGCCGGAACGATAACCACAATCATCAGCGGCGAAATGTAACTCTGCGCTTCTTTATAGCTTTTGGCGAAAAGTGCAATAGTCAGCAACGCCGCGGAAAACATCACTGCCAGCGGCAAAGCTACCAGAAAAACGGCTAGTACTGCACCAAGGCCAATCTTGATGTGCATGGCCGACCCGGCCGACTGGTCCTGGAAATGTTGAATCACCCACGAAGAAACCCCCATGGATGTGACCGAGAGCGCCGCCGTAACTAGCGAGGCCGTCAGTACCAGGAGAAACTTCCCGAGCACTAAGTGCGTTCGCGAAATAGGGCTCGAAAGAATGGTCTCCATGGTAGCCCGCTCTTTTTCACCCGCAGTAAGATCCATGGCCGGATACATCGCGCCGGTAAGACACATAATGATCACCAGGTAAGGAATAATTCCGCCAACGGTTTCTCCGGCGACCTTTTCCTCTGACACGACATTTTGCTGCTTGATGTCAAAAGGCTTGAGAAAGCTGGCCGGCAATTTGTATGCGGTGAGCCGGTCACGTCCCAGATTGTCGCGGTACTCATTGAAAAAATCTTCAATGCGTTTCGCCGCGGTCGTAGATTTCAGGTCTCCCGAATACATATAAATTTTCACTGGCGAGTACTCAGTGCCCGCCCCGGACTGTAGCCCGGGAGGGATTTCGACCGCGGCGCGTATCTTTTTATTGGAAATGAGGTCTACATAATTGCCGGGTTCGGAAACCAAAATTAGATTTTTACTCTTCGCCAGGCTACTTACGATCGACGGTGAGTCAGTGCCTCCCAGGACCACTATTCTTGCCGGTTCCCGGTCGGCTTTCTCGATGAGGTCGGCAATGAGAAACCCTACCCCCACAGTGAGTATCGGAAATAGCAGGATGGGAACAAGAATGGTGGAGATTAGTGTGCGCTGGTCGCGCAGGGCTTCCAGCAACTCTTTGCGATAGACAATACCAATATTCTGCGCGGACATCCTCAGGAGACCTCCACGGCCACGTTCGGGGCCACGTGCGCGGTTACAATTTTCACAAAAATTTCTTCCAGATCTTTTTCCTGATGCTTTTCGCGCAACGACGTCGGAGTTCCCTCGGCGAGCAGTGTTCCGCCATGGATAATTCCGATCACGTCGCAAAGTTTTTCGACTTCACTCATCACATGGGTGGAGAGAATCACGGTCTTGCCCGCTTGGCGGCATTCGCGAATGAACGCCACGATCGTGCGTGCGGCCATAATATCGAGCCCCAGCGTGGGCTCGTCAAAGATCATAACCGGAGGATCATGAACGAGTGTCCGGGCAATCGAAGTTTTTTGTTTCATACCCGTGGATAGCTTGTCGCACCGCCGGTCGCGGAAAGAATTCATATCCAGGCGATCGAAAATGTCATCGATGCGCTTTTTTAAAGTGGCTTCGTCGAGGCCGTTAAGGCGCCCAAAATACTCGACCATCTCCTGCGCGGTAAGGCGCGGATAAAGGGCCGTCGCGGTAGAGAGAAAGCCGACGCTGGCGCGAACTTTTTCCGGATCTTCGACGATGTCATGGCCAAACACCAGCGCGGTTCCATCGCTAGGCTCAAGGATGGTTGCGAGCATGCGGAGCGTCGTGGTTTTGCCCGCTCCATTGGAGCCCAGTAAGCCATAAATGCTCCCGGGCCGGCAGGTAAAACTGACGTTTTCCACCGCGCAAATATCGCCGCGTTTTTTGTCGTGGAAGCGCTTGGACAGGCTACGGGCTTCGATCATTGCCAGGGCCTCGCGTTTAAGGATTAGGACCCAAGTGTACTACGTGCGGACACATCGAGAGCTGCGTTTGGGGCACCCGCATCCGGGTTTCGCTAATCGTAATGCGGGCATTGGCACGCTGACTAGTAAGCTGCACCTGGTCAGTCGCGCTAGATAGCTTGGGGACTAGTGCCTGCATCTAATTCAAAGGTCCCACTTAGTCGGGTTAGGTGCCCGTAAAGCAATCCTGCCGTCACCGTTATGGAGAAAGATTCAAGCGCCTTGCTAGAATGGGGTATTCTGCCGTGTCATCCATCACCACAACTCAACAGGCGCCAGCTGAATGCCTTCGGCGTAAAGTAATCGGCACCCTGGCGGGTAAATCATAACGAACGAATTGAGCGAAACGCGATGAACAGGAAAAATGGATCAGCGTAAGCTGCGCAACCGGATACTGCTATTTCTGGTGGTCGCCGGGATTGTCGCTTACGTTTTGGTGCGTCTCAGCGGACGCGAGCCGGTGGCCAAAATTGCCGCTGTCACCCCCGTGCGAGACAACCTTGTCTCCTCCATTTCCAGCAATGGAAAAGTTGAACCTATCTCACCGTTTGTGATGCGTGCCCCACTGGATACTTTCGTGGAAAAAGTGACCGGAGTGGAGGGCCAGCAAGTCAAAAAGGGTCAGCTGCTGCTGGAATTGAACGTGAGGGATGCGCGTGCCCAACTTAATGATGCTGAGGCCCGTCTGCTACGCGCGCGAGATGAATTACGCGCGGCCCAAAGCGGCGGCAAATCCGACGAAGCGGCGCGAGTTGCCGCCGAACTGGCAAAAGCCCAAGGAGATCGCGATCGTCTAGCTAGAAATCATGACGCCCTCGAAAGGCTGATTGCCAAGCAGGCCGCGACACGCGATGAGTTGGCCGCCAACGACCTGGCGCTGACTAATGCGCAGGCCGAAGTGAAGAGACTCTCTGCCGCTAAACAGGAGTTCGAACGCGGGGTCAAGCTGGATGCTGGACGCACGGTGTTACAGGTGCAGCAAATCCAAAGCGAAATCGCGTCCTTGAAAGCCAAGGTCGCCAGCGCGCGAGTCACCGCGCCTACCGATGGAACTTTGTATTCGCTGCCGGTGAAGACTGGCGACTACGTAAAGACCGGCGATCTCCTGGCGGAAATGGCGGACCTGCATCGCGTCCGCGTTCGCGCCTTTATCGATGAACCGGAGCTCGGGGGTTTGGTGCCTAACGAGCCGGTTAAGATCACCTGGGACGCGCTGCCAAATCGCACCTGGACTGGTAGAACAGAAGTCATTCCCAAACAGGTGGTGCCGCACGGAACCCGCAGCGTCGGAGAATTGTTGTGCGCGGTGGATAATCAGAAATTGGAATTGCTCCCAAATATTAATGTCGACGTGAAAATCCATTCGAACGAGAGAATGAACGTGTTAACCGTGCCGCGCGCCGCCGTGGATGCCGAGAACGACCATAGATATGTCTTTGTAGTCACTCAAAGTGCGCTCGGAAAACCCCGCTTGGCGCGGCGGGAAGTTCAATTAGGAATTGCCGATTCGACAAATTTCGAAGTCATTAGTGGCTTACAGGAAAATGAGATGGTGGCCTTACCGGGCGATGCCGTGTTGCACGACGGCATGGCCGTAAAGATTGTGAATACCGATGACGCGTACGTGCGAGGTCATTCGAATGGCCGGTAGGTTAGGGGTTGCGCTCGCGGCGGCTGTTCTTGCACTGTTAAATTGCCTATCGGTGGTTAGCACACCAGCCTTGGAAGATGGCGGTTTGGAAGCCGCACGACACGCTTATGAACTGAGCGATTACGAAAAAGCCGTAAAGATTTTGCAGGATGCTGTGGGGAAAAATCCGCGCGATGGGGAAGTCCTCTTCCTGCTGGCCAAAAGTCATTTCGAGTTGCGACAATTTGACGCGGCCGTAGCGAACGCTGAAAGGGCCGTCGCCGTGGCGCCGGAAAATTCGACATACCACGAATGGCTCGGCCGGTCGTTTGGAGAAAAGGCCTCCAAGAGTTCCTGGTTCTCGGCCTTGTCATTAGCCAGGAAAACACAGCAAGAGTTCGAAACCGCCGTTCGACTGAACCCGAAAAATTATTCTGCGTTTCAAGCGCTCATCGAATTTGATTGCGCCGCTCCGGGCATTGTCGGCGGAGGAGAAGATAAGGCGCTACTGAAAATCGAACAATTAGCGGCAATGGACGAGGCTGAGGGCCACTACGCGGCAGGCAATTGCCGTCGGCAAAAAAAAGATTATCTCGCCGCCGAAGTGGAATTCGATAAAGCTCTCGTCAAAGCCAAATCCCCGGAGTTGATCTTTGATATCGGGGACTATGCGATGAAGCGTAATCAACCGCAACGCCTTTTGGCTGTAGTCGCAGCCGGGCAGCACGCTTCGCCCGGCGACCCGAGGGCGAAATTCTATCGCGCTACAGCTTTGATCCTGCTAAAGCAAAAACCAGTTGAGGCCGAATCGCTACTCCGCGAATATTTGAGCACCGCGCCGAGGCGTACCGGTTACCCGCGTCCTGCCCTGGCCCACGACTGGCTCGGACGCTTATATGAAAATCAAAACAACCGCGACGCGGCCGCCCGGGAATACGCGACCAGCTTGCATGCTGATCCCAAAGACAAAACTGCTCAGGAAGCTTTGCGACGCCTTGGGAAGGCCTGAACATGCATTTGCGTGAAACGGTGTCTGTAGCATTCGACGCACTACGCAGCAACAAATTGCGCGCAGCGCTGACGTCCCTGGGTGTAATCATTGGCAGCGCTTCCATTGTGCTGGTGGTTACCGTGGCGCTGACCAGCAAGAAATTTGTAATTTCACAAATTGAAGGCGTTGGTTCCAACCTCGTCTGGGCGGAAATGGTGCATGCCGCCGGGAAAGCAGAGCCGCTCAGCCACGAAATTACCATGGGCGACATGGAGGCGATGGGGGCCGTCCCTGGGGTGGTGGCGGTTGCCGGCACGCGTGAGCTCCCGATGTCCGTGGTGGTTTCAGGCGTGGAGCGGCCGGTCAATCTGATTGGAGTGACGGAAGGCTTTCAAACCATCCGTCGATTGGTGATTTATCGCGGGCGCTATTTCGATTCTGAAGACATGGAATCGCGCGGCAAGGTCTGTCTGATCACCAAGGACTTGTCCGAGCGTGTGTTTGGATTGGAAAACCCCATCGGGCGCCCCATTCGCATGGGTGAATTGACGTTCACAGTCATAGGAGTTTTTCGCGAGCGCGTGGCGACCTTTGGGCTATCTGAAATTCAGAAAGAGTCGGTAATAATCCCGCTGGGTCTGATGAAGTATTACACCGGCGAAGATGTCTTGCGCGTGTTGTATGCACAGGCCGTGAGTCCCGAAGCGGTGGCTGGCGTCGAACGCGAAATGACGCAGTTGTTAAAAAGCAGGCACCCCTTGGACGCGGAATACGATGTGCAAACCCTGGTGGCCATATTGAGTGCCGCGAGGACCATCTCTCTGGCGCTAACTGTTGTTCTGTTAGTCATCGCGGCCATTGCGCTGTTAATCAGTGGCATCGGCATAATGAACATCATGCTGGTGACCGTGAAAGAACGCACCCGCGAAATCGGCATTCGCAAGGCCATCGGTGCGGCCTACAAAGAAATTCTCTACCAATTCTTGATTGAAGCGTTTTTGATTAGCGGCGGTGGCGCTGTCTTGGGTATTTTGATCGGCTTGGCCATTCCGGTAAGCATTCAGCCGCTTATACCGGGAAATTTGCGAGTGCCTGTCTCGGGCACGAGCGTGATTGTGGCCTTCGTGGTGTCGTGCTCGACAGGGCTTTTCTTCGGATATTTGCCGGCCAGCCAGGCCGCCAAGCTTCAGCCCATCGAGTCTTTGCGGTATGAGTAACAGCCTGTGATCAAAAAGGCCCATTACAAAACAAGTTGTGCGCAAATGAGGTGCAACCGTGACTCAACTAAACAGTCTGTCAAAACGTGCCCGAATTGTCAGACCCCTATGCGCGATTTTCGCACTGGGCCTATTTGGTGTCGCCGCCTGCTACGCGCAAAATGCGCCCAACGCCAAAACCACCTTGGCGATAAGTAATGGCACGCAGCAAACTATGGACGATTCCGCGCGACCCTCCCCGTCAGCGCAAAACGCCCCCGCGCTCACGCTGCGACACGCCATTGAGCTCGCGCTTCAAAATAGTAAAGACCTTCAATTAGCAAAGATCCAATCGCGTTTATCCGATCGTTCCGCGCTCATCACCAGAGCACAGTTCATGCCGAATTTGTATATAGGTTCGGGCCTCGGATATACCAACGGAATTCCTGAAACCCCAGGCGGCCGCGCACCGGCTATTTTTGATGTGACCTATACGCAGGAGGTATTGAACGAGCCTTTACGCGGTCAAGCCAAAGAACTCCAGGAGCAGGCCAGGTCCCAAAAAATTGCTCTGGAAGAAGTCAGAGATAGCGTAATCGTGCGCACTGCCATGGCCTTTCTGGAACTCGGCAAAGTGCGGCACTCCTTGGAACTGCTGCGTGCGGAACAGGAAAGTGCTGACAAGATTTTGCAAGTGACCACCGGTAGAGAAAGCGAAGGATTTGAATTGTCCATCGAAGTCACCCGCGCCCAGCTTACTAAAGCGCAAGTAGTTCAACGCATTTTGCAGTTGGAGGGGCGGCTGGATGAATTGGAAGTATTTCTGCGGGCGCAAATTGGACTTGCAGCTGATTCCCCGATAGAGGTCCTGCCTGAAGACCTCCCGGGACAAGCGGAACAAGAGGGTGCCAATCTTGTCGCGATGGCCATGCAGGATAACACCAGCCTGCGACTGGCCGAATCGGATGTGCGGGGCAAGGAATTTCGCTTGAAAGGTGAAAAACGCGGTTATTTTCCGACCTTGGAATTGGTGAGCATATACAGCTTGCTTGGCAGGTTCAACAATTACGATCAATTTTTCAAAACTTTTCAGAGAAATAATTTCAACGCCGGCATTCAGGTGAACGTGCCCATCTTTAGCGCGAAGACCAGAGCAAATATAGGCCTTGCCGACGTGAATTTGGAAGCTTCAAAGGCCAGCTTAAGCAATAAGAAAATCGAGGTTACTGCCGATGTGCGGCAAAAGACTCGAAGTGTGCGGGAAAAAGACGCTGCAAAAGAAGTGGCCCGGCTGCAATTGCAGCTGGCGCAGCAGGACGTAGCGGTTTTTCAATCGCAATACGCCGAAGGTAAATTGAATCTGCGCGAAGTGGAACGGGCGCGGCTCACCGAGAACGAGCGTTGGATGGCTTATCTGGATGCCAACTTCGCCCGCCAACAAGCGCAATTGGAGTTGTTGCGAACCGCTGGGCAGCTCAACAAAGTCTGGCAATAATAAAAAAAGTGGCTATCAGAAAAATCAGTGCGCGCAAGGGTTCATCGAGCAAACCCGCGTCCAGATCAGCCGCCGCTCGCAAATCGAACCCCGAGAAAAGATCGGAACCGCTGAGCGGCGAGCACCGTGAATTTCTATCTAACGCCCTGCTGACGTTGAACACAGGTTTCGAACATCTGCCTGCATTTAAAAATGATGTACCGGGTTCGCAGCGGCTCGGGGACGTTCTCACCGCAACTGCCGAACGTCTGCGAGACAATTACCCTTATTTTCATCCTTTGTACGCCGGACAGATGTTGAAGCCTCCCCACCCAGTGGCGCAACTTGCCTATACCTTGGCGATGACCATCAATCCCAACAATCATGCGCTCGATGGCGGACGCGCCACCTCGGCTATGGAAAAAGAGGCAGTCGCACAAATCGCGGCCATGTTCGGTTGGACAAAATTTCTTGGTCATTTGTGTGGCGGCGGAACGATGGCCAATCTGGAGGCTTTGTGGGTCGCCGGGCAGTCAGCGTCGGGAAAAACAATTTTGGCCAGTTCGCAATCGCATTACACTCACGAGCGCATTAGCAAGGTTTTGCAATTACCTTTCGAAACGATTCCGTCGGACGCACGCGGGCGCATTAATTTGAAGCTTCTTGAAAAACGGTTAACTCATCGCGACGTTGGGACCGTGGTGGTGACCATGGGAACGACCGCGATCGGCTCCGTCGATCCACTGCATGAAATTCTTGCTCTGCGTACCAGATACAATTTCCGCGTGCACGCCGACGCGGCTTACGGCGGATATTTCACTCTGCTGGAAAATTTGGAACCGGAGACTCAAATGGCTTTCGCTGCGATGGGTCACGCCGACTCCATCGCCATCGATCCCCACAAGCACGGTTTGCAGCCTTATGGATGCGGGTGCATTTTGTTCAAAGATCCCGCAGCCGGCCGCTGGTACAAGCACAATTCTCCTTATACCTATTTCACGTCGAATGACTTGCATCTCGGCGAAATCAGTCTGGAGTGCTCCCGTCCCGGTGCAGCCGCGGTGGCTTTGTGGGCCACGCAAACGCTCTTGCCGCTAACAAAGCGAGGGAAGTTTGCTCACGGTCTAGCCCAGGGCAGGGAAGCGGCGCGAACGCTGCATGACCGACTACACGCCGACAAGCGCTTCATCACACCTTTTGCGCCAGAGTTGGACATAGTGATTTTTGCACTACGCGCCGAAAGCCTGAGCACTGCTTCGCTTCTTTCGCGACAGATTTTCGACGCTGCTGCCAAGCGAGATCTACATCTGGCCCTAGCCGATCTGCCCACCGATTTGTTTCCGAACCTTCCGCCAAACATGAATCGTGATCGCCAGACCATCACCTGCCTCCGTTCGGTTCTCATGAAGCCCGCGCATTTTGACTGGCTGGACCAGATTTGGCAGCGAATTTTGCTATCTGTCGACGACGTCCAAAATGCAAAAACAACAATTTCAAACTCTAGCAAATAGTCCGTATCTCTTCGGCGTCTTCGCTTGCAAGTCCCACTCACTGCTGTATTTACCCGCTTGATGTGCGATAGCACCCAATGGCAGAAAGTTTTGAGGGGGATCACTCTAATTCGGTTAAACTTATACCTAGTGTTTGGGGCCTGCGCCCTGTCCGGCTTGCTTGGGGACGCTGAGGCGCTGAAGTTTGCGCAATCTACATCGATATCTGGAAGCTGAGGGTTAAGAATGCCTGATGTAATGAAAACGTTGCTGTTAAACCCGCCAAGTTTCGAAAATTTCGACGGGGGCGCAAGCTCTCGTTGGCCCGCAACCCGCGAGATCGAATCCTATTGGTATCCCGTTTGGCTCACCTATCCCGCTGGCATGATTCCCGGAAGTCGTCTGCTCGACGCTTCGCCGCACAAGGTTAACTGGCAGCAGACCGTGCAGATTTGCAAAGACTACGAATTCCTCATTTTGTTTACCTCCACGGTGGGATTCGAGAGCGACATCAAGCTCATTCGCAAGATTAAAGAATCTAATCCCAGCATGAAGATTGCCTTCGTCGGGCCGCACGGCCACATCAAGCCCGATGAAACCCTGATGGCCAGCGAAAACATCGATTTCGTGACGCGCGGTGAATTCGACCATTCCGTTGTCGAATACGCGCACGGCAAACCGCTCAGCGAAATCATGGGAGTCAGCTACTGCAAAGACGGCAAGATCGTCCACACCCCGCCTCGCGAACAGTTGCACACCGCGGAACTCGACGCGCTGCCCTTCGCCACCGATATTTACAAGCGCGATCTGCAAATCGAGCGCTACAACGTGCCGTTCCTCCTGAATCCTTACGTGTCCTTTTACACCACTCGTGGCTGCCCGGCGTTATGCACTTTCTGCATGTGGCCCCAAACGATTTCCGGACATGCGTGGCGCACCCGTTCCACCGAAAACGTGGCACGCGAAGTAAAACAGGCCATCGAATATTTCCCGCAGATGAAAGAGATTTTCTTCGATGACGACACTTTTAACATCCGCAAGGACCGTGTCCTGGATCTTTGCTCAAAGTTCAAGCCGCTGAAATTCCAGTGGTCCTCCACAGCCCGTGTCCACAGCGATTACGACACCCTGAAAGCCATGGCCGATGCTGGCGCGCGATTGTTTATCGTCGGCTTCGAATCCGGCGATCCGCAAATTTTGAAAAACATCAAAAAGGGCGCGACCGTAGAAATGGCCCGCACCTTCATGAAGAATTGCCGCAAAGTCGGTATTCGCGTTCACGGCGATTTCATCATCGGGCTGCCCGGCGAAACGCGCGAGACCATTCAGAAAACCATCGATTTCGCCAAGGAACTCGATCCCGAAACCATTCAGGTTTCCATCGCGCATGCCATGCCTGGCACGGAATTGTACGACTCCATGGCCAAGGAAGGTTTCCTGAAGGTCGAAGCACTCGCGGACATGGGCGGACACCAGTTGCCGCACATTGAATATCCGCATCTCTCCAAGGCCGAGATGATGTCCGGAGTAAACCGCTTTTACGATGAATATTATTTCCGTCCTAAAGTGGTGTGGCGCATCGTTAAAGAAGCTCTCTGGGATGGCCACGAGCGCAAGCGCTTATATCACGAAGCCACGGAATTTCTAAAGTTGCGAGCGGAACGTTTGAAGTGGGCCCGAGAAGGCGGCGACGGCAGCAAGCCCTTGGTCGCGGTCTCGCAGGCACCGTCGGCCTCCGGCAACGATTAACCAATAAGAAATGTCTCACGAGCGGAAGCTCCGTTTGAAGACCCTGGTAATGGTCTTCGCCATGATGGTGTGTGCCACCACCGGCGATTCCTTGTTGAAACGCGGCATGACCGAAATCGGTCCTGTCACCTTGGACCATGCCGGACTCATCCAGGCCTTTCGGTTGGCCATGACCAGCCCAACGATCTGGCTCGCCATCCTTTTTCTGATCGGCTTCATGCTCTCCAACATGACCGTGCTCAGTTGGGCGGACTACAGCTACGTGATGCCCGCGTCAGCGTTTGGCTACGTAGCCGTGACTTTTGTGGGTATGACTCTGCTTGGCGAAACTGTTTCTCCCCGGCGTTGGGTAGGCGTAGCTCTCATTTGTGTCGGCGTTTTCCTGGTGGGGCAAACCAAACCGAGCACCAGCGCCGTGGCTGAGGCCATCCAGTGATTCGCACCGCTGCTGCGCTCGCGATTTTTGTGCTGTCCGGCTCCGCAGGTGAACTGGCCGTAACCTACGGCATGAAAAAAGCTGGCGCCCCGGACCATTTGCGAATCCAACAGGTCATCAGTTTTTTGGGACGCGCTTTTCGCAACGGGTGGTTTTGGGTGGGCGTCCCACTGATGGCCTTATCTTTTTATTTGTTGATGGTCCTGCTGTCGTGGGAACCGATTAGCCTCGTGATTCCTGCCTCAGCTTTGAGTTATGTGGTCGGCACGCTCGGCGCAAAATATATTTTGAAAGAGGACGTCAACGGCGTCCGTTGGGCCGGTGTCCTTCTGGTTTGCTTAGGTGTGGCTGTCGTGGCTGCCGGATAATTCCGACATGAGCAACCGACATTGATTCATCTCCACCACGGATGGGTCGTCGCGGTACTCGTAGTCGCTACTTTTCCCCTGGTTTATTACCTGCTGGCCATTTTTCCCGCGTTGGCTTTTTCTCGCAGGATCAAATTGCACGAACCCCCTGCCTCAACATTTGAGCCCCCGGTGAGTGTCTTGAAGCCTGTGCACGGCGTCGACTTCGCCTCCTACGAGAATTATGCGAGTTTCTGTACCCAGAATTATCCCGAGTACGAAGTTCTTTTTGCCGTTAACAATGAGAGCGACCCGGCGATAGCCGTTGTAACGCAGTTGATTACTGACTATCCGCAGCGGAACATCATCCTGTTGATTGGCGCCGAATACTTCGGCGCCAATCAAAAAGTCAACAATCTGGTGCGGTTAACCCGTGAGGCTAAGCATGAAGTTTTGGCGCTGAGTGACGGGGACGTGCGCGTCGGCCCGAATTATCTTCGCAATGTGGTGGCGCCGTTGCGCGATGAAAATGTCGGCGCTGTAACGTCATTTTACCAGAGCATCGCACAGAATAATCTTTATGCCGAGCTCGAAGCCGTCGGAGCTTCTAGCGATTTCTTCGCCGGCGTCTTGATGGCCTCCTGGACAGAAGGCGTCAAATTTACGCTTGGCGCTTCGGTAGCGACGACAAAAACGTGGATGCGAAAAATTGGCGGCTTCGAAGCCATCGCCGCCTTCCTGGCGGACGATTACGAGATTGGGCGCCGTGTCGCGGAGGCTCACGGACAAGTGGTCCTTTCGCATGAAATCGTCTCTACCATGTACCCGGCACAAACATTCCGCAGTTTTTGGCAACATCAGTTGCGTTGGGCCCGCACCGTTCGGTTGTGCCGCCCCGCTTCGTATGTCGCCCTGCTATTTACGCAGGGACTGCCTTGGGTCATCGCCGCCGCTGTGCTAGCGCCCGCGCACTGGATCGCCGCTTCGTACTTACTGGCGTATTTGGTGTTGCGCTTAACAATGGCCTGGCTCGTGGGCGTGTCAGTGGTTGGTGACGGAGTCGTGCGCCGCCGCTTGTGGCTCGTACCATTGTGGGATGCAATTCACTTTGTAGTTTGGACCGCGAGCTTCACGTCCAATCACGTGGTGTGGGGCAACGTTGATTACGTGGTTGATCGCGGTCGGATGAAGCCAGCCGCGCCATGATTAGCATTGCCGCGGCATCTCGACCATCGAGAATACTGCTGTCGCCTGCATTATCGAATCATCAAGATAACTGCGGACAGCACCCGCCGATTGGTTGACGCCCTCAGCAATCCCGATTAAATTAGGTAGGATGAATCGTGGCTGCCGGTACTGCCGGATGTGTCACGATTCCTTTTTATTCCTCCCGGCTGGGAGGTCGTCCAATTGGTAGGACTCCAGACTCTGAATCTGGCTATCCTGGTTCGAGTCCAGGCCTCCCAGCCAAATTCCTTTTCCTAAAACCGCACGGCATTGCTGCATCTTAAGCTGGTGCGAGAGGCCATATTCAATGCTGGTATTGAGTATGGTATCCTGACGGTATATGGATACTGTTCGCAAGATTACGGTAGAGGTGCCGCTGGAGCTTCTAGAAAGGGCTCAAGAAGCAAGCGGCGCTGGAGTTACCCAGACTGTCCGTACTGGGCTACACCTGGTTGCGGCCTCGCGGACTTATGCTCGCTTGCGCAAACTTCGAGGCAAGGTTCGGTTCTCGCGGACCGCCGCCGAGCTCAAGGCTGACCGGTGATCGCGGCGGATACGAGCACGTGGGTTGCGTTTCTGGAAGGGATTGGTGGTGAAGATACGGATTGGCTCGACCGCGCCTTGGAGGATCGTCAGTTGGTAATGGTGACTGTCGTGCTCACCGAGCTTTTAAGCGACCCGAGGCTTCCTTCAGATGTTACCGAAACAATTTCAGAAGTCCCTCTGATCGAGATCGCATCAGGTTATTGGCAAAGGGCGGCAGCGTTGCGGGCTAGGGTGCTCGCAAAGCGCCGCAAGGCCAGGCTCGGCGATGCGCTGATTGCCCAGAGTTGCATCGATCACGGCCTTCCCCTGATCACCCGAGACCGCGACTTCCGCGCCTTCGCCGAATCCGCTAACCTGAATGTTGTTTTTGGGACTGAACCCGGCCGATCTTGAGCGTCTCAGACAAACCTACGAAGATCCATTTTGAGTTTCGATGAACTCACTTTGAAATTGAGCTGAGGTCGACCCAGGCGTTGCGTCTGGCGGATTCCAAACGTGACAGCGATGACCTCGTAGAGGGGCTGCGGCCTTGAAGGAAGACAGGCCTCAAAATGTGGAAAGTTTTGGCACGAGCTAAAAGAGTGCTTAGGCTGAAACGAACTCATTCTTAACGATATCGATTAGGATGGCGTATTACATGACTGAATACCCTAGTTTTGATTTGACTGGGCAGGTCGCGCTTGTGACCGGAGCGGCTCGCGGCTTGGGGCGCGCAATTTCTCTGGCACTTGCGCACGCCGGCGCCGATGTCGCTTTGGGACTACGCGATAAGGCCACAGGAGTTGAACTGGCGCGACAAATCGAGTCGATGGGGCGCCGCGCGCTTCCATTGCGAATGGATGTGATGCGGCTCGATGAAATCTTTCGCGCCCTGGAGCACACTGAAGCCTCTTTCGGGAAATTGGATATCCTTGTCAACAATGCTGGCGGCGGATTTACGAACCTGGCTGCCGATGTGTCTGAGTCCGAATTTGATACCACCCTTACGCTGAATATAAAATCGACATTTTTTGCGAGTCAGGCAGCCGCCAAAATTATGGCTCGGCACGGCGGCGGCAAGATCATCAATATGAGTTCGCAAGCGGCTTTCGCGGCGTTACCAACCGAATCGGTGTATTGCGCCAGCAAAGCCGCAATTTCTCAATTAACGAAATGTTTGGCAGTGGAGTGGGGCCCGCAAAACATCACGGTAAACGCCGTCGCCCCGACCTTCATCGCCACTCCCGGAACCGAAGAAGCGCTTTCGGATCCGGCCTTTCGCGCCGATGTGATCGAACGCATAGCCGGACTGCATCGTCTTGGCGAGCCCATGGAGGTCGCCGGTGCGGTAATATTTTTGGCCTCGCCCGCAGCTACCCTCATTACCGGACATACCATGCTCATCGACGGAGGTTGGACCGCCAGATAAATCTTCAGCCGCGCAATTTGCCCTGTCTAGGTCGCCGCCTAAAAGCCCAACGTTGGAATGCCTCTCGCCTGGCCGTTTCATAATCGGTTAGATCATTCTCGAACTGCGATTTTTATCACCGTATTTTTCCGTGCCCGGTCTGAATTCTGCTTAGGAAAAAACTGCCCTTGCGGCGGACGAGCGATCTTTGGATTTTGCGTTGACAAAAGCTCGAGCCCTGCACTATAAACCGCAGCGACGCGAAATATATTTCGGCCAAATAACCGGTTAGAATAATCACTGCTGTAACTGCTGGCCTGTGGCGCGCTCTCGGTATCGATATTCAGTTGCGTGACGTACAAGCGGCGCCGCAAAAATCAATTGAGGTCCCTCTGCGAAGCCTGTTTTGGACTGTGAAGTTAACGGCCAGTGCATACAGTTTTTGTTGCAAACGATTTGTGGAAGGAAAGGACGAATGAGCGGTCTGAAAGACAGATTCCTATTTGCCTCTGCTCCCGACAGTTGGGGTGTCCTCGATTATCCCGGGCCGTCGTGGAAGCAATCGTACGAGAAAATGCTGGACGAAATGGTGACTGCCGGATACACGGGCACGGAATTAGGTCCCTATGGATTCTTTCCCACTGATGCAAAGATTCTGCAACCTCAGTTGGACAAACGAAAGTTAAAGCTCCTGGCTTCCTTCGTGCCGGTTAAAATGACCGACCCGGCCGCTGGCGCGGCGTGCATCGAACGGATCCGCAAAGTTGGCGGCTTGCTTGCTACCTTGAGAGCCCCGTTTCTGGTAATGGCTGATGACCAATCACCGGAGCGCAAACCATTTTCCGGCAGGGCCCGCGACAAAGATTGCCCCACGCTAAGTGCAGAACAGTGGAAGCACGTGGGCAAGATCGTCGCGGATGCGGAAAAAGTCGCCAATGAATTCGGTCTTGATCTGGTATTTCATCCCCACGTAGCGACCTATGTCGAGACCCCTGAAGAATGCGAACTGTTTTTCGATGCTGCTTCTCACACTAACGTTGGGCTGTGCCTGGACACCGGACACTGTGTATACGGCTACGGCGACTCCGTAAAGGAAGCCGAAAAATTCAAGCACAAGCTGCGCTTTGTACATATCAAGGATTGCGACACGCGTGTTTTGGAAGAAGCGCGCCGCAAAAAGTGGACATTTGAGGAAGCTATCGAGCATAAGGTTTTTACCATCATTGGCCAGGGAAATATTGATTTCCCCGCGTTCTTCCGGACACTCGTAAAAAACGGCTATTCAGGATGGTCGGTGATCGAGCAGGACGTAAAGTTTGGAGCCACGCCGATGCCTCCCGTCGAAAGCGTATCTGCGAGTCTGAAATACCTGCGCGGTGTTGTGAGTGGCCTTGAAACAGAAATAGCCGCTCACTAATTTGCTCTGACGATGACCACTATCGAATTTCGGGAGCTTTGCAAATGCGAAAATTAGGGTCCGACAAGCGGCAGTGTGACTCGAAGGACAGAAATCAAAGGCCGTAGCGAGAATGTATGACAGAAACAACCGCCACATCCTACAAGAGCCCGCTGCACAAGATGACCCAGACCACCCCCACGTGCCTCTGGAATGATTCTGCATCGCTAGAGGAATTGTCCTATTCCATCAACCATGGCGCGGTCGGAGCGACCTGCAATCCAGTAATCGTCGTGGGAGTATTAAAGAAAGAAATGGCCCGCTGGGCGCCGCGCATCCGTCAATTGATCGAGGAAATGCCCCGGGCCACGGAAGATCAGTTAGGGTGGCAACTGGTCCGTGAAATTTCCGCCGAGAGTGCCGCGCTGTTGAAACCGATTTTCGATGCGCAACACGGCCGCAATGGAAGACTCTCGATTCAAACGGATCCGCGACTCTACCGCGACACGCGCGCCATCGTGGAACAGGCCGTAGAGTTTAACCAGCTTGCTCCCAACATGATTGTCAAAATCCCCGTCACCAAAGAGGGCATTCCCGCCATTGAAGAAGCCACCTATCGTGGTATCAGCATCAATGCCACCGTCTGTTTTACTTTGCCGCAATGCGTTGCGGTTGCCGAGGCCGTGGAGCGCGGATTGAAACGCCGTGAGCTCGAAGGCAAAGAAATAAAAACGATGGGTCCAGTGTGCACCATTATGGTTGGGCGTCTCGATGACTGGCTTAAAGTTTTGTTGGAAAGAGAAAATATTTCAGTGGACCCCGGTTACCTGGAATGGGCCGGCGTTGCTGTATTCAAGAAGACCTACAACCTATTTCGCAAGCGCGGTTATCGCATTCGCCTGCTGTCCGCGGCATTCCGCAATCACATGCATTGGAGCGAATTCATCGGTGGCGAGGTGGTTATTTCGCCTCCCTACGCGTGGCAGAAGCGCTTTAACGCCAGTCAGATTGAAGTAACTCCGCGCCTGGATCAGGAAGTGCCGTCGCAAATTATCGAGGCCCTGACAAAGCACTTTCCCGACTTCCGGCGCGCCAACACCGAAGATGGGCTTTCGATTGCCGAATTTGATTCCTTCGGCCCCACGCGAAGAACATTACGGCAATTCATCGCGGCATGCAGTGATCTCAACGCCATCGTGCGAGACGTCATGTTGCCGAATCCTGACACGCCGTAAATCCATAAGCTACCGGGCGCCTCGCTGAATGAAAAAAAACTCGAGCTAAGGACGGCGTAATCAGTGGCTGGGGCGGTCCGGACCGCCAAAGTTGGCTGCTCGAATATCGCGGAGATAAATTTGGCATGAGATGTGCCGCGACTGAGCGAGTACATTCAGCCGAACTGGGATAATATGCGAGGCCACGTAACTGAATCATTCTCGAATCAAGACTAAACAGTAAATATCGGCCATCAGGTACGTATGAAAAAATCCAGAACCAATAAAGGCAAAGCGGCCAGCATCTACGACGTGGCCCGGGAATCCGCCGTCTCGGTATTTACGGTATCCGAGGTAGTCAATAAAAAGAGCCACGTTAGCAAGAAGCTGCGCGATCGCGTGGAAGAAACCATCCGCAAATTGAATTATCGTCCTAACCTGGTCGCGCGCAGCCTGGCCAAACAAAAAACTCACACCATCGGCATGATCGTGCCGGATATCGCAAATCCTTTTTTTCCAATGGTCGTTCGCGGTGCGGAAGACGCCGCCCAAAAACATGGCTACAATCTTTTGCTTTGCAATAGCGACGACTCCCTTGACAAAGAAGAGCGCGCCATCGAACTCCTCCTCTCCAAGAGAGTTGATGGCATCCTGCTCACCAAAGCAGCCGAAGATTTTCGTCCGCCACTGCGTCAAATAATTAAAGAGTCAAAAACTCCGTTTGTGCTGGTGATGCGCACTTATCCGAAATTAACCTCCGACGCGGTCATCTCTGATGATTATCAAGGCGCCTACGACGCTGTGTGTCATTTGGCCCGAGCGGGACGGCGCCGTATCGGGCTCATCAGCGGCCCGCTAAAAGTGAGCAATGCCGTAGCTCGATGGCAAGGTTTTCACGATTCGTTGAAAGCCATGGGCTTACCTTTTGAAAAGGAACTGATCGTCGAAGGAGATTACCGCATTGAATCCGGCTACCGGACCGGGCACGCGTTGCTCTCGCAACGTCCGGACGGAATCTATGTGGCCAATCATTTGATGACCGTTGGTCTTCTCAAGGCCGCTGAAGAAATGGGACTGCGTTGCCCGGAAGATTTCGGCTTGGTCAGCTTCGACGATTATCCCTGGCTTGGAGTTTTTCGTCCGCGATTAACGACGGTCGAGTTGCCTAAACATCAGCTGGGCAGTGAAGCGGCGGAATTGCTGATTAAGCGTATCTCCGGAGATCGCAGCAAGGCAGGCCTACGAAAATTGCAGCCAGAATTGCGTATTCGCGAGTCCTGCGGCTTCGCTCTCCACGTTTCGCGCACCGCTTATGGCAACGCCTCATAGGGCCTCAGATGAGACCTCGTCGAGGGTTCCAACGTGAGCTGCTCGGTTTTATTTACCGAGAGTCTTTCTGCGAAGCTACATTTCTACGTGATGGTCCAGATACGTTATGCGCAGAATGTTCGTTTTAGAAAAGGAACCGCTCTTTCTTGCGCGCTTTCTCATAGTCGGTGCGCGCGCGCTTCACCGTGTCTGATTCTGAAACCTCCGCGATGGGCACGTCCCACCAGGATTCGTATCCAGGCACGCGGTCTTCGTAAGAAGTTTCCACCACCACCAGCGATGTTCGCGTCTGTTTTTTCCCCTCGCATAACGCATTTCTCAATTCTTCCGAGGTGCGTGCCCGGACCGCCCAGGCTCCCAGGCTTGCCGCATTCGCCTGGAAATCAACTGGTAGCAACTCTCCGTCATAGCGCTCGCCTCGTCGATAGCGATAGTTCGTGCCCATCCCTTCATTTCCGCAGCTACGACTCAGTCCGCCGATACTCGAGAATCCATGGTTATTCAGAAGGATGATATTCAGCTTGTAGCCTTCCTGCACTGAAGTGACAATTTCCTGCGCCATCATTAAATAAGATCCGTCGCCCACCATCACATACACATCGCTCTCGGGCTTGGCCATTTTTATTCCCAACCCGCCCGCGATTTCATAGCCCATACAGGAATAGCCATATTCCATGTGGTAATTGCCCGGCCCGCGTGTTCGCCAAAGTTTGTGCAAATCGCCAGGCAAACTTCCCGCCGCACAAACCATCACGTCGTCGGCTTGGCACATTTCATTTACCACGCCGATGACTTCGCCTTGCGTGATAGGCGGGTCTTTTCGTATGCCATAAATGCGATCAACATCCTTTTCCCACTCGTCGCGAAATTTGGAAATTCTCTCTTGATAATTTGAATTCACATGCACGCCGGCCAGCGCCTCGCTCAATTCTTCCAGCGTTACACGCGCATCTCCAGTGAGTGGCAGCGCGCGATGTTTGTAGCTGTCAAATTCCGCCACATTAATATTTATGAATCGCACCTCTGGATTTTGAAACGCGGTTTTCGACGCCGTAGTAAAGTCGCTGTAGCGAGTCCCAATTCCGATAATCAGGTCCGCTTCCCGCGCCATGATATTTGCGCCCGGAGCTCCAGTGACTCCGATCGCTCCCAATTGCTGCGCGTGATCATAAGGCAAAGACCCTTTCCCAGCTTGCGTTTCGCATACTGGAATGCCCGTCTGTTGCGCAAATTTCGAAAGCGCTTCCCAAGCCTCCGAATAAAGCACTCCTCCACCTGCTACGATCAGCGGTTTTGTCGCGGAACGGATCCATTCCGCTGCGGTCGTAAGAAAACCGCGGTCGCAACGATTTCGCGGAATGGTCCACACCCGCTTCTCCAGGAATTCCTCGGGAAAATCGAAGCCCTCGGTTTGTACGTCTTGCGGCAAACTGAGCGTTACCGCTCCGGTATTTTCCGGCGAAGTAAGCACCCGCATCGCCTCAGGCAACGCCGTCAGAATTTGTTCCGGGCGCTGGATACGGTCCCAGTAACGCGAAACTGGCTGGAAGCAATCATTGACGGAAATGTCTTGTGATGTGGGAGATTCCAGTTGCTGCAAGACCGGCGACACATTTCTTCTCGCGAAAATATCCCCCGGCAAGAGCAGCACTGGCAGACGATTGATCGTTGCCAACGCCGCCCCAGTAACCATATTTGTCGCGCCCGGTCCGATTGAAGTTGTGCAGGCTAAAGTGCGCAGCCGGAAACTTGCTTTGCTGAAAGCCGCCGCCGTATGGACCATCGCTTGTTCATTTCGGCAGAGGTAATAACGAAGCCGCTGGTCTTGCTCCAGCGCTTGCCCCATCCCGGCCACGTTGCCGTGCCCAAAAATTCCGAAGCATCCCTCGAAAAATCTGCGTTCCCGGTTATCTCGGCTAGAATATTGGTTCGATAGAAATGCCACTATGGCTTGTGCAACAGTCAAGCGGCGATTCATGTAGGAGCGCTCCCCGATGGCGATTCGTTAATTTGGGCCATAGCATGCCGCAGAACTTCTAGAGGCACCAGTTAAAAATAAAGTAATGCGCTAACCGCTTATTGGATTTGCGCACATGCGAGCTTATCCAACTTATTCCATCCGTGCTCGAATGATTGCCGTGCTACCGGATCAATGGAAGGCGTGGGTCGGTTTCTTTCCACGTCGATTTGATCCATACGTGGTTGGGATCTTCAGTTACCGACAAGGTCCGCGAGGTCCCTGCAAGAAAATTCAAGTAATAGACGTTATATCCTGGTCCCGCGACCACCGGATGAAAACCGGAATGAACTAATACCGCATCGCCGTCCTGCGCCCGCACTGTGAAGTCTCGTGACTTATCCGGTGAGTACAGTCTTTGCAGCGCGAATCCTTCTTGGGGATGCTCAATCCGGTAATAGTAAATTTCGTCCAGGTCGACCTCGGTAGGCGGGTCATGCACATCATGTTTGTGCGGCGGATAGCTCGACCAGTTCCCCCCGGGTGTGTACACCTCAATGACTACCAACTTATCTGCGGGAAAATCAGGCTTGATAATATCTACAATCTGGCGTGAAGCATTTCCGCCTCCGCGCAAGCTGGTGGCCACGTCGTCTGGAGTGATCAGCCGCGGTTCAAGTTTGGCCTCGGAAGGAACCCGGCATTCCGCAATCTCGCAAACAGTTTCGGTGGTAAACGTGACTTCATGACCGGCAGGAAGATAAATCGCGTAAGGAAAGCCATCAAAAACATTTGCGCGCTTGCCAATTTGCCTCGGTCCTTGACCCCAGTCGGCGATGCACTTCCCACCGAGCAAAACAAATGCGATCTCCTCTTTTCGCGCAGCCGTTCGCACCATGTCGCCCGGCTGCAGGCGCCGCACCGACATACTCATCCACTTCCACCCCGCCTGTTCGCGGTCGAGATGCAAAAGTTCTCCCGATTGCCCCGCGGCCAAGTTCTGGGAATGGACTAGAGAGACCGGTTCACTCACTTCGCCTCCACATCAGCGAACTTCCTTGCAAGATTCACTTTTTCGCTTCGCATTCTAACCGGTTTGAGACTATACAAATGTCTTTTATCTTGTCAAATCCGGGCGGTGAGGATATCGAGATGGTTTTTTTGGCAATATTTACGAAAGGGACGTGAAAAATATTTATTCGACTCGATTGGATAGCGTACCGCTGGATGCTGGCCGAGCGTCTGACCGTCGCGAATTTATTTCCTCAAGCGGACGTGCCGCCAGGATTTCGTAGTTCTGGTATTTTATGGACAATACCGCGTGTCCGCCCACGCGCATGGTCGACGTGGATTCATTCTCTGAAGGAAACCAAAAATCTCCCAATTTTTTATAGATATGATGAATTGCAGTGCTCTTGATCCACATCGACGGATTCTTCGACGGCTCCGCCTCGATGCGGCATACCGCGAAATCTTTGCTATTCACCCACACCCGTCCGCGATACAGAAGCTTGTTCGGTGTTTTCGGTTGAACGCTCAGCACGTAAGAGCAACCATCGCCGGTGTCTTGAAACTCCATCCCGGTAAATTCATAATTGCGCCGATCCAGGGCCACATGCTCGCGATCCTTGCTATTTAACGCTTCTTGTTCAGCTTGCATCAGCCCTTTGAAAATCCGCTCAATCATCCATTTGGGCCCACTCTGCGAAATGATCTTGAAGTTCTTCGTCGCCGGCGCCTCGTAAACCATGTCCACAACCATCTCGGCCTTTAGCGACGTGGGGAATCCGGTGTAATCCAGACGATAAAAGCGCCTGCTTTGGTAACGCTGCAACGCCGCCGTTCGCTCGGCATTTTTTGCCACGAGATTGTCTACCACTTGCTCGAGTGTTGGTCGCGCTCCAATAGCTGTGTGTAGAATGGCCGTTTGCGCCAGGGCAGTGGCCGTCCAAATCAGTAGAGATATAACAATCAGTGTACGGCACTGACGAAGTAGCCTCGCAGATGCCGTCACCTCTCGAGCGGGTTTTCTGATCTTCCGCATCGCCAACTTTCGCTCAGCAACAATTGGAATTACGCATTCGCATCGCAAGGAATCTCGGTAGCCAGAGATAATTCCGTATTTCCGCCAAAGGTGTAATTCAGCGCGTGACGCACTGACTTCCTTTCGGCCATGCGGATAATCGAAAAAATTCGCCCCAAAAATGGCGGCGGCGCTTTCCACAACGCCGACAACGGACTGTCGCAGCCCGTATAACAATCAATATGAAACACTCGCTCATCCCACCGCCGGGAACCCACCGGGTATTCCGGATATTCGCGAAGCACATCAATCACCGTTTGCCAGAATCGCAAGCTGCGCGGCTCTGCATATTGCGGCATAAACAGGACGTGACTCAGTTGCTTTTCGCGGATTTCCTCCACGAACTCGGAAAAATTGGTGGCGCGTGTTAGGTTCAATGCGCCGCTCGGCTCGCATCCATGCCGGTCTCCTCCTGAAATTACCGGCCGTTCCCAAAGCTCGGACAACCGCACAACCCTCTTGTTTTCGCTCCAATAGCGCATCGCGTTAAGCTCGAAAGCGTGAAGAAATTCGATGTGCAGCTTCAAAAATCGTTCTAAAACAAGTTGAAATGAAAGTTGTCCCCGGCCCAACTGGTCCCACAGTGGATGGTTGAAGACGATCAATACATCCGGTATTTCATGGAGAGCCGCCATTATTTCCACTAAGCGGGAGGCCCAAGGGCTGCGGGTGTATTCTGCAAACCTTTCCATGAAAGTCGGCGCCAGGTTCGGCGGCAGGTTATGTATGCCCAGATGAAACACCGCATCTTCAAACGGTACGCTCCACTCCACGGAGAGTGGGATCTGTATCGCATCGGACAGTTGCCGCAAAGAGGTCGGTGCCCCCGTGCTGTCATGGTCGGTAAGCGATACCAGGCTCATCAAATCGAGCTCGCATTCAATCTGCTTGCTCTCCAATTCGAATCCCACCCTGGCCGACACCGGCGGCCGCCAGTACGCCGTGGAAAAATCCACCGGTCTGCACGACTTCTTGCACTGTTTGTCGAGAGCCCGCCGTAACACCGGCCACTTCTCAGCGAACGCCGGAATGAAGTGCAGGCTTTCCTTGGAGAAATTAGTGTGGCCGTGGAGAGAAACTGCCGCGCGGTAATTTCCCGCAATTTGTGGTTGATTCCAAACGCACGAAATCTTCGATGGTGTCAATCGCTGGCCTCCAATTTTAGCCGCGGCTCCGGCACGTACCGGGATTTGGATCTAACTACCTGGAGGCCGACGCGTCCTTCAGACCGTCACTTTATTTATTGTATCTGCTATTCAAGCCTTCTCTTCCAGCCTTTGGTATACAACGGTTGCCAAAGTGAAAATATCCACAATTGCACACGTACTGACCGACTCGAATTCCGGCCGCGGAATACCAAAGCCATGGGCCGGGCGCGCAAGATGCGAAAGCTGCGAAATTGTGGCTTAATTATCTCCGCACCAGAGACCGTGTGGAGTCGATCAGCATGCCTTCCGTCAACTCGCCGCATGTCGTGAATATCTATGATCTGCGGCGCGTAGCGCAGCGGCGGCTCCCCCGAGTGGTTTTCGATTATCTGGATGGCGGCGCGGAAGGCGAAGTCACGCTTCGAGAAAATTGCCGCGTTTTTGACGATATAACCTTTCGTCCCCGTCACGCGGTGGCCTTTGCGAATTGCGATTTGCGCGCCACCGTCCTGGGATATGAGCTTTCACTGCCAGCCATGCTCGCTCCCGTTGGTTATAGCCGGCTGATGCATCCCGGTGGCGAAGTCGCCGCCGCGCGCGCCGCAGGGAAGGCCGGCACCGGATATATTCTCTCCACCATTTCAGGACACAAACTCGAAAATGTGAAAGCGGGCTCCACCGGACCGGTGTTTTACCAGCTTTATCTGATGGGTGGGCGCGCTGCCGCGGAAGCCTCCATTGATCGCGCCCGGCGCTCCGGATTTGCCGCGCTAGTGATCACCATCGACACGCCTGTCAGCGGAATTCGCGAGCGCGACCCTCGCAACGGTATGGTTGAACTGCTGAACCCCGGACTCCTCCAGAAAATTCCTTATGCCGAGCAATTCTTAACGCATCCGGGCTGGCTATATTCCTTCTTGAAAGATGGTGGCGTTCCTCCCCTCTACAATGTGGTTCTGCCCGGAAAGGGCCCCATGCCTCTTACAGATATTGGACGCGCCCTCGCTGCTTCCACGGTGACCTGGAAGGATCTGACCTGGATCAGAGAACACTGGAACGGTCCAATCGTCGTTAAGGGCGTGCTCACCGGGGATGACGGCCGCAGGGCCGTCGATGAAGGGGCTGCAGCCATCGTCGTTTCGAATCACGGCGGCCGCCAGCTTGATTGTGTTTCCGCATCCCTGCGCGCATTGCCTGAAGTGGTCGCCGCCGTCAACGGCCGAATTGAAGTGCTAATGGATGGAGGCGTGCGTCGCGGCACCGATATCGTAAAAGCATTGTGCCTCGGTGCCCGTGCCGTCCTTTGCGGACGGGCCTACGCGTACGGATTGGCGGCCGCCGGTGAAACGGGCGTAGCTCGCGCGATCGAAATTTTGCGCGACGACGTCAAACGCACCCTGGTCTTGCTTGGCTGTCCCAGCGTCGCGGCCCTCGATTCTTCGTACGTGCGTATCCCCAAAGATTGGGCCGCCACAAATTAACGCTTTGTTACTGCTGACAACGCTCGATAGCGACCAGTCCACGATCTTCAGTGCACAAAGTCCAATCCGTGCGGTATAAATTGCGGAAAAACATAAGCGTACAGCATCACAATCACGCCAATAATCGCCGCCAGTGCCACCGAATGCCAAAACACAAACCGGAAAATCGAGCCTTCGTTGCCCACCTGATTAGTTGCTGCGGTAGCAATGCAGATCGATTGCGCATCAATCATTTTGCCCATCACGCCGCCGGCGCTGTTCGTGGCGCACATTAAGATTGGACTCAGATTCAGTTGCTGGGCTGTAATGCGCTGCAGCCCGCCGAATAACGCGTTCGAAGCTGTATCGCTCCCCGTCAGCGCGACCCCCAGCCACCCGATATAGGCGCCGAAGAACGGAAAGAACCAGCCCGTCCGCGTAAATGCCAGTCCCAATACCGCATCCATTCCCGAGTACCGCGTCACATACCCCAGGCCCAGCATGCACACCATGGCAATGATTGCGAAACGCAACCGGTACATCGTGCCGCCAAATATCTTGAATATTCTCCCTGGTTTTAAACCCAGCAGAAGCCCGGCAATAACTGCGGCAAAGAAGCAGCCCGACCCAGTCGCAGTCAACCAGTTAAGATCGAACTTCGCGTTTTCCGGTGCGGGCTTCATCACTACCGGTTGTGCCCGAAATACGGCCTGATGCAAATAGGGAACTGCCCATCCCCCCGTCTTAAACGCCGGAGTTGTGTACTTACCCATAGCAGTCTTGATCGTCGGTAATCCCCAGAGCAGAACAAACATGGATAGCAGCGCAAACGGCATCCACGCTTTTGCCAGTTGTCCGGGCGTGTGCACCGCCGCGAACTCTCCGCGTTTCACCTTGGCCGCGTCTTCTCCTCGTTCATCTTCAAAACGCCAGATTCGTTTCGGTTGCCACACTCGCAAAAATAAAAGCGTTGCGACGATGGATGCGATGCCCGCCGCAATATCCACGAGATTGCTGTCCACGTGATTCGACCAAAAATATTGCACCCCCGCGAACGAAATCCCCACCACTAAAATCGCGGGAAATACCTCGAACGTCTCCGACCAGCTCACAAAAGTGCGAACCAACCAAAACGGCACAATCACCGCCGTCCATGGCAGAATCCGCCCAACCATCGCGCTTAAGTCCGACTCCGGCAGCGCCGTCACCGCCGCCAGCGTATGCACCGGAGTTCCGATTGCTCCCCAAGCAACTGGCGCAGTATTAGCTATAAGATTCAAAACCGCCGCCTGAAACGGCCTGAATCCCAGCCCGATCATAAACGCTCCGGCAATAGCCACAGGGGCCCCAAACCCGGCCGCTCCTTCCAGGAAAGCCCCGAAAGCAAACGCTACCAGCAGCACCTGCAAACGCCGGTCAGGCGTAATCGCCGCGATAGATTGCTTCATTATTTCGAATTGGCCGGTATCGACAGAAATGTCATACAAAAAGACCGCCGCAATCACGATCCATACTATTTTCAGAAATCCAAACGCGCCCCCATACAGAAAGCTGACTACCGCCAATCGTGGGGGCATCCCAAACGCCACGATGGCGATAATAATCGCCGCCGCCGCGCCGGCCATGGCGCATAGATGAGGACGCACTCGAAACCCTGCCAAAAGTGTCAGCAAAACGAGAATTGGGATGGCGGCCACCAGTGTTGATAACCACCAATGACCGAAAGGGTCGTAGACTTGCGTCCAAGTCACAGGATCCTCCGCCGAAGACAATTGCGCCCCGCAAGGGTTGCTAATCTACGGGAGAACTACAAATCAGTTATAGTGCGCTTGTCAAATAGTGCCTGGCCGCTGAATTGTCAAGCGAGAAGTGAGCCTGCCATAGGATAAGCCGCGAGCCGAGCCTCGCGAACCACAAGCCGAATTATCGCGATATAATAGTTACCATAAGCTTATGCGCATTCTCCTGGCCGAAGACGAACGAAAAGTTGCGAGCTTCATTGCTCGCACTCTTAGAGAAAATTCCTACGCCGTCGACATCGCGGACACCGGCGAAAAAGCCCTCGAACTGGGCAGGGAAGTGAATTACGACGCCATCCTTTTGGATGTGCGCCTCCCTGGTATTAGTGGAATTGAAGTGTGCCGCGAATTGCGCCAGCGCGGAATCGAATCTCCCGTGATGATGCTGACCGCGCGCACTCTCGTCGAGCAGCGTGTCGAGGGACTGGATGCCGGTGCCGACGATTATTTAACCAAGCCCTTCGTCCTCGCAGAACTTCTCGCGCGCGTGAGAGCCTTGGTCCGCCGCGGCTTCCACAAAGGAAATGCCCGCCTGCATTACGCCGATCTGGAACTCGATCGCCATCGCCGCCGAGCTATGCGCGGCAAGGAAATTATCCCGTTAACCTCCAAAGAGTTTGCGCTCTTGGAGCTCTTCCTCTTGCACGCGCCGGACCTGATTACCCGCAGCGCCATCGTTGAACATGTGTGGGACTACCACTTCGACAGCGAGACCAATCTTGTAGAGGTTTACATCAATCGCCTGCGCCAGAAAATCGACGTCAGCGGCGCCCCCAAATTAATCCATACCGTGCGCGGCGTCGGCTACCGCCTGGGCATGCCCGAATAATTTAAAATCCGGAGGGTGCCCCAGGCTCGATTTGTAGCCTGGGTCTTGAAGTTGACTCTTGAATTTTGGTCTCGAAGTTGGTTCCAAAAGTTTTGGGTTCCCACTCTATCCCGGTCATCCCGGTCGTCCTCAACCCGCCGCGCAACTCACCCTCAAGGCCGTTCGACCGGTGCTGAATAATCTTTTTCACTTACATGTTCCAGCCACACCACACTAACGCCGTTCTGGTCCGCTTCTTGAATCGCCAGGTGAACCATTGTGTGTTCAGCATCCGCCCCGTGCCAGTGACGTTCCCCCGCTTCAATCCAAACCGAATCGCCCGCAGTGATTATTTGCGCTGGCTTGCCCGCGAGTTGCACGCGCCCAACTCCTGTCAACACATGCAAGGCTTGCCCCATCGGATGCGTATGCCACGCTGTCCGCGCCCCGGGCTCAAACGAAACGCGATTCACTGCAAATCTAGCCGGCGCCGCCGCAGCTACGACCTCATCGATCCACACCGTACCGGTAAACCAATCTGGCGGTCCCTTGCGGCAACCACGCATCTCGTTAGTCAATATTTTCATTTTTTCTTCCATCACTCCGGGTGGCTGACGCACACCTACGACAATTTTCCCGGTGTAAACAGTGCCGTCATTTCCATGACGTCGCGATAATAATCCTTTTGCTTTAATAACGCGGCGGCTCCTTCGTCAACAATGGCGGTGGCATCAGGATGAAGTTGCAAAGATGAAGCCGTAACCGAAGCCGTGAGGGGCCCCTCGATCGCGTTCGCCACCGCGCCAGCTTTTGCCGCACCCGTCGCCAGCATCAATACGCGCCTGCTGGCCAGTATCGTGCCGATGCCCATGGTGATCGCGAGACGCGGCATCTTCTCCCCAGCGCCAAAAAATTTCCGATTGTCCTCCACCGTCGCTTTATTAAGTACCTTCAGCCGTGTTTTCGACGCGAAACTTGACGTCGGCTCGTTAAACCCAATGTGCCCGTTGCGCCCAATACCCAGAATTTGCAGATCGATACCACCCGCCCTTTGAATTTCGTCTTCATACCCAGCGCAATATTTTTCATAATCTCCGCTGATGGTACCGTCCGGAATATGGATGTTCCGCGCGTCAAGATTCACCCGCGAAAAAAAATGTTCCTTCATGAAATGGTGAAAACTCTGCGGATGTTCCGGAGCAATCCCCAGGTATTCGTCCAGATTAAACGTAATCACCTGGGAAAAATCGAGTGCTTCTTCGCGGTGTAGCCTCACCAGTTCGCGGTACACCCCAATGGTCGTGCTTCCCGTCGCCAAACCCAGCCGCACCTCCGGGTTCTGGCGTACCGAGTTGGCCACAATCCGCGCGGCTTCCTGACTCAACTCTTCATAATTGGATTTTAGGACCACCAGCATTTAACGTAAGCCCGCCTGTTTTTTGGAGTTCAGGGATGTGCCCGTCACAAACAAACGCTTGTCGTGCTCGCTCTTGCCATTTAGACTTTTCTGAGCCACCATGCTGTGCTTCGCAGCGTCCCGATAGACTACAACATCCGCGCCATCAAATGCTGGCCCGGTCATTACTAAAACGATTTAATCTGGTCACCTGACCGGTTAGGCGCATCTTAATTTGCGCCACCGCTCAAATGCGGCAGGAGAGTAGACACTCAAGATGGCACTCACCACCACCGATTGGATCGTAATCGCCGCCTACCTGCTGCTCAATTTGTTGATCAGTTTGTATTACCGCCGCCGTTCCTCCGGCAGCACTGAAGAATTTTTCGTATCGGGGCGAAATGTTTCCTGGTGGCTTGCCGGCACCTCTATGGTGGCCACCACCTTCGCCGCCGACACTCCTCTGCTCGTCGCCGGCTTGGTAGCTAAAAACGGAATCTCCGGCAACTGGCTGTGGTGGTCGCAATGTCTTTGCGGCATGATGACCGTTTTTTTCTTTGCCCGCTATTGGCGTCGCGCGGAAATTCTTACCGACGTGGAATTTGTTGAGCTCCGCTACGAAGGTAAGCCTGCCGCGTTCCTCCGTGGTTTCCGCGCCATTTATCTCGGCGCGCTGATGAATTGCTTGATCCTTGGCTGGGTAATCAAAGCTATGATCAGCATCACCACGGTCTTGCTCGGCGACGCCATCGCTGCCGGCCGCGTGTTACAAATCGCCGTGGGCGGTCATGTGCTCTTACATTACACTCTGGGAGCCCCGACTCATACCGCGTTGCTGATCTGCGTCCTGATTCTCGTGCCCTTCACCGGCATTTACACATTCATCGGCGGCCTGTGGGGCGTACTGGTCACCGATCTGTTCCAGTTTATTTTGAAGATGACCATGATCGTGGTCCTGGCGTGGATTGCGGTCTCGAAACTCGGCGGAATGGCCATGCTAAAAATCCAGCTGTCCCACGTGGATAGCATGGTGCGTCAATCGGGACAAACCACCGGTTCGATTCTCTCCTTCTTTCCTTCCTTCCATCTTGGCTGGACCACCGACGCCTTGTGGACGCTCCCGGTCATTACTTTCTGTCTTTATCTGGCGGTGCAGTGGTGGGCTAGCTGGTATCCCGGAGCCGAACCCGGTGGCGGCGGCTACGTAGCTCAACGCATGTTCAGCGCGAAAGACGAAAAAAACTCCCTCGGCGCAACCTTGTGGTTCAACATCGCCCACTACGCCATGCGTTCCTGGCCATGGATTCTCACTGGCCTGGTCGCGGTCGCTGTTTATTCTCCTCACGGCGGTTTGCGTCCCAGCATGGAGTTTGCCGCCGAACCGGAAAAAGGCTACGTCATGGTGCTGCGCGATTTTCTTCCCCCCGCGCTTCGTGGATTGATGGTGGCCGCCTTCCTGGCTGCATTTATGTCTACTGTAGGCACCCAATTGAACTGGGGCACTTCCTACCTGATCAACGATCTCTATCGCAGATTTCTCGTGCGCAAGGCCACCGACAAGCACTACGTCTTCGTCAGCAAAGTTTTTATCGTGATGCTGGTCATTCTCAGCGGCTACGCAGCTGCCAACATTAATTCGATCCAGTCGGCCTGGCAATTACTCCTCGGCATGGGCGCGGGAACTGGCAGCGTCCTGCTTCTACGCTGGTATTGGTGGCGCATCAATGCCTGGAGCGAAATCTCCGCAATGATCGCCGCGTTCGTCGTTTCCATTTCACTGCAGCGCGTGCATTTCTCCGGCAACGATTCCGTGGTCTTCGCCAAAGCCGCCTTGATCACTACCATCACCACAACAGTCGTGTGGTTGGTTACCACCATGATTACCAAGCCGGAGTCGGACGAACGTCTCCTGAAGTTTTATCGTCAGGTGCACCCCACCGTAATCGGCTGGCAGCGCATCGCCGCTTTAGCCCCCGAGATCGCCCCAGTGCGCGACTTGGGTGCCAATACCTTCGACTGGATTATGGGTTGCACGCTGGTCTATTGCTGCATGTTCGCCATAGGCGAGTTGGTCCTGCAGGAATGGCTCCCCGGACTCGTCTTGCTGCTTTGCGCCGCCGCCTCCGGTTATTTTATTTATTGGAGCCTGTCACGCCGCGGCTGGAAAACTTTCTCAGTCGCACCCGAGCCTGTTATCGCGCCACCCCGCGCAATCGTACCCGGCGCCGAACAGGGCACATAAGTTAGGGTGCTCGTAGCGGAAGGGTTTTGGACTAGGAACGCCTTGCAAGGTTCGTACCGGCCAACATTCTCAACCTTGTAAACCTTGAAAGCCTCAGGTCTCGCCGTTATTATTAACAATGTTCCTTTTCGGAGGCGCTATGTCGGAATCTGATTTTCTAATTGACCTACGCCGTGACTATGGAAAATTGCAGCCCTCAGTCCGCAAACAGAAAATTCGCAAGCTCGCAGCTGAATCTAAAGAAAG
>DATBBY010000099.1:0-3089 GCA_036270765.1 Candidatus Acidiferrum sp. | reverse complement strand
GAATTTCTCTCCAAGATGAAGGCCTCCCCGGAATTGCGCGACTGGATGAAGGCGCACGACGTCATGGATTTGACTGCGCCCGATATGGATAAACTGGTAACGCCAAACAACGTGATGGACATCCCGGAATTTTTTGCGGCTTATCTTCGCGCCAACAGCGGCGGAGTGACCAACGGCTTGCCGATGCCGAAATTCCGCGAGTCCGACAAGGAAACGAATCCGGCAAAATACGACAAGCTGCACAACGAATATCTGGTGGCATTGAAACATTTCATCCAGACGCATCCCGCTACCATTTCCGGCATTGAACTGGAACTCGCCGGTGTTAATCCCAAAAACCAGTGGGACAAAATTGTTGGCGACCATAAATTGAAAGTGGCGCAACTGGCTCCCGACACCGCACAAACGAAATATCTCGCCGGCAAAGCGGAAACCGATCTGGACGGGCGCGCCGTGGTGAACGGCCTGGCTCCCGGCAATTATTGGGTCAGTTCGTTGGGGCTGGATGCCTCTTCCGGCGATCGGCGCCTGCGCTGGGACGTGCCAGTGGGCATACAAGGCGGGCAACCGGCGCGTATCGAGCTTACAAATCTTAACGGCGCGGACGCCCATAAGCCTTTTACTCCGTAGGGTCTGCCAGCAAATTACGCTATTCTTTTTGCATGGGCACCCTTCTCCTGTGGGTCGGGTTTAATCTTTTTGTCTTGGTCGCTCTTGCCCTGGACCTGGGTGTCTTCCACCGCAGGCCTCATAAAATCAAGCTTCGCGAAGCGGCGATCTGGAGCGCTATCTGGGTCGGCATCTCCCTGGCGTTCGGATTTTTCGTTTGGCATTGGCACGGCTCGCAGCGCGGCCTCGAATACCTCACCGGCTACGTCATCGAAAAATCGCTAAGCATCGACAACTTGTTCGTGTTTCTGGTGATTTTCCGCGCCTTCCAGGTGGAGCAGCGCGTGCAACATCGCGTGCTGGCATGGGGAATTTTGGGAGCGCTGGTAATGCGCGGAATCATGATCGGAGCCGGTGCCGCGCTTATTTCCCGATTCCATTGGATACTTCCCGCGTTTGGGATCTTTCTCGTATATGCCGGTCTGCATATGCTCTGGAAACGCGATAAACACGCTCATTACGAGAAGAATCCCCTCTTCCGTTTTGCCAGCAAACATCTGAACGTGACCAAAAATTATGATGGCGAGAGCTTCTTCACCAAGGAAAACGGCAAGGTGCGCGCCACGCCGCTTTTTCTTGTACTGCTGCTCGTGGAGATATCCGACGTAACCTTTGCCACCGACTCGATCCCCGCCATCTTCGGGATTACCCGCGACCCCTTCATCGTCTACACTTCCAACGTTTTCGCGATTATGGGCCTGCGCTCATTGTATTTCTTGCTCGCCGATCTATTGCAGTATCTGCGCTATCTCACCATCGGATTGGCCCTGGTGCTTGCCTTCATTGGCGTAAAAATGGTCATTGAACCGTGGTGGCACATGTCGGTCCTCGTTTCGTTAGCCGTTGTGGGCTCCATTCTTCTTGTCACCATTCTTCTTTCGATTTGGGCTGGACCCAAACCCGAAGTGATGCCTGACTCTAAATCTGGAAACATCACATAGCGTTCATTCAACTTGCGGTTGCGCTTGCGGTAGAATGCGGTTGCCTATGAATGAACTTCTTGCGAAAGCTCTCACCGGAATGGCATCCAGCGATTCCGAAGTACGCATGGTATCGGCCACGGAAATTTACCGGACCGGGCGTGCTCTGGCCGATCACGCCGTCTATCCCTGGTGGGCCGATCAGGAATTTGCCGAATTGCTGGATGGTTCGAACGCGTTCGTAACGGTAGGTTTGGCCGTAGCTCCGGAGAGATTCGCGCAAATCCGCGAAGCCTGGGGCCTTCCGCGTTTGGCTGATGTGCCTCCCGATCAGGACGCGCAGGAATACGAACTTCATGTACCGGGCGGGCTCTCGCTCGACGTCTTAACCTCTAAGGACCCTGCGGGCGAAGGCGCCATCGCAAAGTATCTCAAGAAACTCGGCGAAGGCGTTCAACAGATAGAATTTCGCTGCAAAAACGTGGACCGTGCCACACAGATTCTTAAGGACAAGTTCGCCGTCCAACCCGTTTATCCGGCCACGCGACCGGGCGCCGATGGTACGCGTATCAACTTTTTCCTCGTGTCCGCACCCGGAGCCAGCAAGGCGCTCATCGAATTGTACGAACCGGCGCAGCGTCTGGACTAGTGATCCACTTAATGGTCCGGCTGAATTTCGTGGCGGAACAAAAATGATGACAAGCGGCCCTTGTCTGCGTTACAACGGCGATGTTCGGCAAGCTGGCCATCATCCCACGCCACTGGTTGCTGTCACCTCGGGAATCGCTCCACGGGAGGCTTCATGATTCAGAATATTGCCGCGTTTGCACGGCAAAGCATAGCGTCGCTATGCATTTTCCTGATGGCTAGCCCCGCCGGAGCTATGTTTCCTCCCGCGGGCGCACAAGATCCGCAGGACCAATCGCAATCGCAGGGCGCACCGCAAGACGCGCAGCAAAACCAAGCTCCCGATCAGCCACAGCTCACGCCAGCGCAACTCGACGATTTGGTCACACCGATCGCGCTGTATGCCGACCCACTGATCGCGCAAATTTTGGCTGCGGCAACGTATCCGCTGGAAGTGGTGCAGGCGGATCGCTGGCTGCAAAGCAATTCGCAACTGCAAGGTACCGCGCTAACACAGGCAGCCGCGCAACAAAATTGGGATCCTAGTGTGCAGGCGCTGGTCGTGTTTCCCAGCGTGCTCTCAATGATGGATAAGAACCTTACGTGGACTACCGATCTGGGCAACGCGTTTCTCGCTCAAGAGCAAGATGTGATGGACGCGGTGCAACGTCAACGCAAACGCGCCTACGATTCGGGCAAACTCCAATCCACTCCCCAGCAAACCGTTGAACGCAGCAACGACAATGGCCAGCAGGTAATCGTGATTCAGCCGCCGCAGCCAAACGTGATTTATGTTCCGGTGTACGACCCAGTCGCGATTTGGGGACCACCGGCCTGGTATCCGTGGGGACCGTTCTGGTATCCGCCACGGCC
>DATBBY010000098.1:0-2207 GCA_036270765.1 Candidatus Acidiferrum sp. | reverse complement strand
CGACCGGCAGGGCATCCTGCTTGGAGTCGTTTCGCAAAGCGACGTTTCCGATAAAGTCGCCGCCGAAAATAAGTGTCCCGCCTGGATGCGCGTCTCCGAAATCATGACGAAGCAAATCGTCAGCGCCACGCCCGACACGTCCCTGGAAGATTGTTTGCGGCTGATGGAACAACACAGCATCTACCACCTGGTGGTTCTGGATCATGAAAAAGGTTTTCGCGGTATGATCTCCGTCACGGACTTGCTGCAGTTGTTTGCGTCTGACCAAAAGGCCCGGGCCGATATGCTGGAGTCCTTGATCTTTCCTCAGCGTTGAACGCAGCTACTTCTGCCGGAAGAACACCCAGGCTCCTATAGTGAGCCCGCTTCTACCGTGCCTTGACGTCCGCGGAAGGCCGTTTAGAAGAATGCGCCGGGAACTGCCGCAGGGAACGCCAGTTCCCGAAAGTGCCTAGAATTTTCTGACGACTGTACCAGGGCGTGCTGCCGATGCACCTCGCGGTACTAGGAAACTGCCCATCCATTGTTTGGCTATCTCGCTCAAAAAGAACAGGCTACGGGAGAATCTAGTTTTGGCGACTTTTCGCGGAAGTACGACGCACCGAACTCGGTTTGGCGGTTTGTGTGCATTACTTTTCACAGGGGCACGGTCGACGCCCCACTCGATCGAACTGGAAACCAATGGCATCTGCAGCAGAAGCAAGACTCGCGCCTCTAACCCATCCAGTTGAAGTACCCACACAGCACATCTATTTTGGCCCATCAGAGGCCATGCAGGCGGTGCGGCAACGCGTGGAGCGTGCCGCCGGTCTGAACGTTCCCATATTGGTCTTAGGCGAGAGCGGCACCGGCAAAGAGGTCCTGGCTCGCTTTATTCACGAGCGTTCTCCCTGGAATCAAGGTCCGTTCGTGAAGGTAAATTGTCCGGCGATCCCTGGAACGCTGATCGAAAGCGAGTTGTTCGGATTCCAGAAGGGCGCCTTCACCGGGGCGCATGCGGCTAAGCCCGGGCGCATCGAGATGGCCCAAGGCGGAACACTTTTTCTGGATGAGATTGCCGAACTCGATTCCAGTCTCCAGGCAAAGTTACTTCACGTCCTTCAGGACGGCCATTTCACCAGAATTGGCGATCACGAAGAAAAGCAACTGGACGCTCGAGTGATCTGTGCCACCAACCGCTTGCTGCAACAGGAAATCGCCAGTGGCGGATTTCGCGCCGATCTTTTTTATCGCATCAACGTGATCACCATCACGCTGCCTTCCCTCCGCGAACGCCGGGACGACATTGCCTATCTCGTTGAATATCTCCGCGAACAATTTAATCGCCGGTTTCAACGCGACGCTGCGCCAGTATCGCGCGAATCGCTCCAATTGCTGCAGCAGCGCGATTGGCCGGGCAATATTCGCGAGTTGGAGAATTGCATGGCGCGTTACGTGATCCTGGGCTCGGAAGAGGCCTTCCATTCAGATCGGGATCGCTCCGCCGACAAGAAACCTCTGGCCATTTCTTATGAAATGAATGAAGAGGGAAACATTCCGCTGAAGCGCATCGCGCAACAGGTTACACGGCGCATGGAACACGACGTAATCTTGAAAGTCTTGCAGGCCAACCATTGGAATCGCCGCAAGACCGCTGAAATCCTCAAAATCAGTTATCGCGCACTCCTATATAAAGTCCGTCAAGCAGGTCTCCCGGCCAAGCGTCCACGCCGCAATAATCAAGCCGACAGCGGGCTTCTCGAAAACTCACAGAGCAATACGCGTTAGTTAACCCGTCGTGTGACCTTGATGCCCAAAACGCCGCCTTCTCCCTTGGCCCGGTTTTAGCGCCTAGTGGTACCCGTATCTGGTATGAAATCACCCTTCCTATCTGTCTTGCCCCTGTGGGTTAATTCCGCTAGCCTTAACTGCGATGGTAAAGGCCGCTACAAATTCAAAACTGAAAGTTTGCCTGTTGTCCCCTCATCCGATGGTGCTGGAGGAATTCCGCCGCCTGTTAACGGACACGTCTTTCCAACTCGTCGCCAGACAACTCGAATCTATGCTGGCCCCGGATCTGCGCAATCTGGAGGTGCCGCGCGCTTCGGTGTACGTGATTGATGCGCACGCGGCGCGTCAGGCCACGGGAGCCCTGCTCGGCAATATCCTCGACCACAATGCCGCCGCACGCCTTTTGGTGGTGGGCGACAATCTCAAGGAAGCCGATA
>DATBBY010000097.1:0-9451 GCA_036270765.1 Candidatus Acidiferrum sp. | reverse complement strand
GTAGGTCTCGTTCCATCGCCTTGGGCGTGATTGACCGTGGCATCCACCGACTGGTGCGCTAAGTCGTTCAACAGCGAACTGGGATAGTTGTTGTAGACGATCTTCGTAGTGCCGGTGGCCGAAGTAGATTCCCGCCCGTCGAACATCACCGCGCTCAAAAATCGCGGCCTCAACACAACGGCAGAGGACGTCGCCTTAACCAAAGCAACGATCGGCCGGGTCAGCAGTCCCGTTATTCTCGTCGGTCACTCCTACGGCGGAAGCGTCATCACCGGCGCCGAAACCGACGATCGCGTTGTCGGGCTGGTTTATATCTGCGCGCTGGCTCCGGACGCCGATGAAACGTCCCAGACCCAACAGTCCAAGTTCCCCAAAACCGACGTCTTCTCCCACATTGAAGTCGTGGATGGACGTATCTGGCTGGGTCCCGAGGGCACAAAGTTTTTCTGCGGAGACCTTTCGGAGCAAGAGCGGAAGCTCGTTTGGGCGACTCAGGGCGTCCCCCAACCCGACCTGTTCGAGGCTAAAGTCGGGGGAACCGCTTGGAAGTCGAAGCCGAGCTGGTACATCGTCGGAAAAAAAGACCACACCGTCCATCCAGACTTGGAGCGCTTCTTCGCCAAGCGCATGGGCGCAACCACCTATGAACTCGACAGCAGCCACGCGCCGATGCTCTCCCAACCGGAACGGGTGCTCGAGGTAATCCGTGCCGCCGCAAAAGGCCGTCAAGGAGCCACGGCAACAGCATGAAGCGGGTAACACAAGCACGGCAAAAAAGGGCGAGCAATTTAATTTGCTCGCCCTGGCATTACGCAGCGGCCAATCACCGCTGGTGTTGGGTTGTTATCTGCTTGAGTTCGTCGCTCTCCCGTTGAGTGTCCGTGCCTTGGCAATGCCCACGTAGCCGCTCACCATCTTTTCCTGCTTTATTGATCACCACTTCTTCAGCTTGATGCCCGCGCGACGTGTACGCTTGTCGCTTTCTCGCGCCATGTTTACTTACATTAATCATCCCACCATAGCCCCCGGTCGCCGGCGGCGGCAATGATTTTCGTTGGCGGTGCGAATGGGCTGGTCCTGGGATTGAATTCGGTATCGGAAGTGGCGGCCAACACGCTTTCGTGTTCTGTCGACCAGGGTCGGCACGGCGCCTCGCAGGTCAACTATGCGGTGTTAGGAGGCCACGCATGATCGCCTTCCGATTGGCCCAAGAGTTTTAGACTCGCAATCATTCTGAGAAATACAATCGTCGTGAACGTTCTTCGCACTGCCCAAATCACATACAAAGCCTGAAAATGTGCCTTTCCATATAAAGATTTCATATCTCCATATGAACGAATTCGAACCAATCTAAAATTTATAAACGAGCAAATCTTCAAACCGCTCCGAATCAGCGATTAGCAATTGGAGACCGATTTCTTCAGTTATGGCAGCGTTCTTGCCCATCGATCTTTAGCTCGCGTCTACTTGCCTGAAGCGAATCGGCCTCGAATCAAAATCTTCAAGTCGCTGTAAGGGGGGGGAAGTCCATGAATTCCAATCCAAAAACTTCTCGGTCTTACATGATGGTGTTGGCGATAGCAGTGTTATTGCTGACGTTAAATTCAGGCAATGCGTTCGCCCAGACAGGTGGGACCGGCATCGTAGTGGGCACTGTTACCGATCCGTCCGGCGCTGCAATCCCAGGAGCGACCGTCACCTTAACAGATGCAGCGACGAATTCAGAACGAACTACGACCACAAATGATAATGGCAGGTACGACTTCCCGAACGTCCCGCCCGGAAAATACAACCTGAACATCAGCAAGGGCGGATTTCGTGCCGGGAAGTTCACCAATCAATCCGTGGCCGTAGGTGAGTCGCGCACCTTGGACGCCAAACTGGAAATCGGTGAAGCGTCGCAAGTGGTCGAAGTGGTCTCGGCGAACACCGACTTGCAAACCATGAATGCCACGATTGGAAATACGGTTAACAGCTCCACGTTGGAATCTCTGCCAAGTCTTGGCCGGGACGTTAGTTCGTTTGTCACCATGCAGCCGGGGGTAAGCCCTGATGGCAGCGTTGGCGGCACAGTGGTAGACCAAGCCAGCTTCATGCTCGATGGAGGTAACAACAGCAACGACATGGATGGTAGTGGAGGCGTTTACAATCCGAGTTTTGGCGACGATCCTTCTGGTGGCCTGTTTTCCAATAATAGCAATCCGATAAGTGGGGCCGTTGCCGGGATAGCGGGCAATCAGCCCTCGGGTGTGATGCCCATGCCGATTGATAGCGTGGAGGAGTTCAAAGTCTCCACGTCCAACCAGACCGCCGATTTCAACGCTTCATCAGGCATGCAGGTGTCGATCGTAACCAAACGCGGTAACAGCACCTGGCATGGCACCGGTTATGAATACTATCTCGATAATACCATGTCTGGTAACACTTGGCAGAACAATCAATCGGACTCGCCTGTGCCGGATTGGCATCGAAGCTGGTTTGGCGTAGCCGGTGGCGGTCCACTGATCCCCAAGGATATCCTGGGCGGAAAGACCTACATCTTCGCCAATTACCAGGGCACCCGTTTCCCCTTGTCGGAATCCTTCGACAGGTTGGTTCCCAGTGCGGACATGCGCAACGGGATCCTGCATGATCCCAGTAACCCAGCAATCACCTACAGTCTCAACACTCTTGATCCCCGCGGCATCGGGATCAACTCCTTTGTGCAGCAAATGTGGACCCAGCATATGCCGTTGCCAACACCCGGAGCCGGTTGTGGTCCATTTACAGGGGATGGGAAATGTGACGGAGTCAACACTTTTGATTTCCGGGGCCAGCTGGCCATTCCACAGAACGACAACTTCGGCGTTGTGCGCATCGATCACGACTTTGGTGCGAAGTGGCACTTTATGTCGAGCTACCGTTATTACCATCTAAGGCGCGCCACCGATGACCAGGTTGACATCGGAGGCTTTTTCCAAGGCGATACCTTGGGCACGCCTACAGCTCTCACCAACCGTCCCCAGGTACCCTGGTATTTAGTGCTTGGAGTGACCACCAACATCAGCACCAACGTCACGAATGACTTCCGTTACAGTTACCTGCGGAACGCGTGGGAATGGGGGTCGTTTGGAGATCCTGCACAATTCTCCAGTTTGAGCGCTGCCCTTGAACCGTTTGGCGAAACTACTGGTGGCAGAGAGACCCTGGCGCCCTATAACGTGAACACCCAACAAACACGAACACGTTTCTGGGATGGGAAAGATCACTTCTTCCGCGATGACGTATCCTGGCTCAAAGGCACGCACTTTTTCCAGTTCGGCGGCCAGTATCAGCACAATTGGAACTTTCACACTCGCACAGACAATGGTGGCGGCATCAATTACTACCCGGTGTACCTGCTCGGGACCAACGGTGGGAGTGGCGGCGGTACCCCTGATTACAGTCTTCTTGGCTCCGCATTCGCCCCGGGTGCCCCTAATGCGCCCACCCTTACCCGCGAGGCCGCTTCGGTCCTGGGCATCGTAACCCAAGCGCAACAGGCATATACTCGCACCGGCAATAATCTGCAGTTGAATCCGCCCCTTGTGCCAGCATCCGACAAAGTCACGATCCCTTACTACAACCTGTATTTTGGCGATTCCTGGCGGATAAAGCCGACCCTGACTATCAACTATGGTCTGGGTTGGACGCTGGAGATGCCCCCCGTGGAGGACAACGGTAAGCAGATCCTGCTCGTGGACGCTAACGGCAAGCCGATCGGGACTGAAAACTACCTGAACGAACGCAAAGCCGCAGCGCTGGCCGGTCAGGTCTTCAACCCTGAAATCGGTTTTGCGCTGATAAATAATGTCACGGGACACCCGAAGTATCCCTTCAACCCCTTTTACGGAGGGTTCAGCCCCCGTGTCTCAGTCGCATGGAACCCCGATTTGGGACCAGCACTGGGAGGAAAGAACTCCGTCATCCGTGGAGGTTACGGGCGAATCTATGGGCGAGTGAACGGTGTGAACCTGGTGCTGACCCCGCTGTTAAGCCCCGGCCTTATCCAGCCGGTCATTTGTACCAGTGTCTTGAACTACACAACCACGCCGGGCGACGGGACGCCTTCTTGTAATCCAACCGTGACACCCAACGTCAACACCGCGTTTCGCATCGGCACGGATGGCACCACGGCGCCGATTTCCGCCGCCACCCCTACACTACCTCAGCCGTATTTCCCTGGTATCGGCGGGAACACCATCGGCTCCACCGCGTCACCGCTTGACCCGAATTTCAAGCCGAACTCGGTTGACTCCTTTGACATCTCCATTCAGCATCAGCTCAACCGCAGAATGTCCGTGGAAGTGGGAGCCATTAGCCGCTGGATCCATAATGAATTACAGAACATCAACATCAACTCAGTGCCGTACATGATGACGATGGGTGGACAGCAATTCCAAACCGCCTATGCCGCCGTCGAGAAGGCCATGGGCTGTACAACTTCGGTGGCAGCTTGCAGCAATGCCACCCCTGCGACAACTTTGGCAGCGCTGGCGCCACAGCCTTTCTTTGAGTCCGCGCTGGCCGGTACCGGCTACTGCACTCCTGGGAATTGCACGGCAACTGTTGTCGCCAACGAATTCGGCAACTTTCAAAGCCAGTCCGTTTGGAGCCTCTGGTCTGACTTGGATAGAGGCGGTACCGCACCCGGCTTTAATTTCCCATTCAGTATGATGAACACCGTCGGCCAAATGTCGAGCAATGTCACCATGAGCACAAGTCTAGGTCATGGCAACTACAACGCTGGTTTCATCACCTTCAAAATGAACGATTGGCATGGCGTGACCGTGCAAAATAACTTCACCTACAGTAAGGCATTGGGAACTGGAGCCGTTATTCAGGCCACCAGCCAGGAGACCGCCGTTGATCCCTATCACCTGGATACCCAGTACGGTCCGCAAGCTTTCGATCGCAAATTCGTTGATGCCCTGTTCCTTGTCTACCAGCCGCCGGTTTATCGCAATCAACAAGGTGTACTGGGGCACCTTTTGGGCGGTTGGACTTTCTCCCCAATCTTCACTGCAGGCAGTGGCGCTCCGGATTTTTGCAACACCAATACAGGTGGCGGCTCTGAAGGATACAGTGGCTCGCAAGATTGGGGTTCTGGTGATGGCAACAACGTCTTCACCAACGCCAACTGCGTGCGAACCTCCAGGGTCGGAGCTAGCGCCTCAGTTCACAACCTCAATGGCATCTCCCTCATGTTCGCGAATCCAGCGGCCGTATTTGCCAATGTGCGCCCGCTGATCCTGGGTTTTGACGGCAACAGTGGCGGCTTCGGCCAGTTCCGTGGGCTACCCTACTGGAACATGAATCTAGGCGTAAAGAAGAACTTGCGAGTGATGGAGCGCCTCAGTCTCGAGGCCTCGATCAATTTCATTAATGTTCTTAACCACAACCAACTCTTGGATCCAACTTTGAACATCGCGGGACAGAACCCAGAAACTTTTGGCCAGCTTTCCACCGAAGGGACTTTCCCGCGCACCATGGAATTTGGAATCCGGGTAAACTTCTAATTCTTTCGCCAGGTTTTTCAAAACTTGCTGCAAAAAAGGGAAGGCCAATATGGCCTTCCCTTTTCGCTTTCTACAATCTTCCTCGCGCTCGCCAGCGCAAATCCTCTGGCGCGCTGATAGCCACACTGGCGATCCAGTTGATTCCAACCCTTACCGCTAACCTGAACCAGAAGACCATCAAAAAAAAAGGGCGAGCAAATTATTTGCTCGCCCCGGCATTGCGCAGCGGCCCGTCGCCGCTGGTGTTGGGTTGTTATCTGCCTGAATTAGTCGCGCTTCCCGTTGATTGTCCGTTAGCCTTGGGAATGCTCACGTAGCCGCTCACCTGATCTTTTCCTACTTTGTTAATCACCACTTCTTCAGGCTGATGCGTGCCCGAAGTGTAGAAAAGGATCGGCTCGTTCAGAGCGCGATTCTTCTTTTCAAAGCGCTTGTCTTCCACGGTCATCGCCACGGAGTATTGATTGCGCTTCTGATTGACGCCCTTCAATTCCACAGTAACGTTGCCGACTTTCTGCGGTTTGTTCTTGCCGTTGATGGTGAACTCCAGATAATCGCGTTCACCGAGCCGTCGCAGTTGGTCGATCTCATCATGATTGCGTGCGATGAGCGTGCCCATTTCGCTGCGCGCCATCTTCAGGTCGTCACGTGTTGCGTCCAGGTCAGACTTGACCGAGACCACTTTGGTATCCACCGTCTTCACATCGTCATTAGTAGCTTTGGTAGCAAGTTCGCCTTTCACGGAAGTATCCAGGGCGGTCAACTTTTCTGAAGTCTCATCGTTCAACTTCGAGGACTCTTCGCGAGCCTTCTTCAGTTGACCTTGTGTGAGTTTCAGCTTGTCGGTCACCACTTTCAAATCGCCTTGCAAATCGGCATTCGCTTTTTCATCTTGAGCGAGCCGGTCGCGCAACGCGGAGACATCCTGCTGCATTGATTGTTGCGCGGTCTTAACCTGGTTGGCCATGGTTTGCTGCGTGCTATCCAGTTTCGATGAAGCGTTCCAACCAAAACCCAAGCCAGACAGTGCGATCAGACCCAGCACGATCAACGCCGGGAGTTGCCAGTTCGACTCCTTTGTCTCTGCAATTCTTTCTTCTGTCATATTGAAGTTTCTCCTCACCCAAAATTGAGTCTTTCCGTACCTTGAACCTATTAGATGTGCAGGCCGGTACCCAACGACACAATCCTCTAAGCTTTGATGCTTTAGCTACTTATACATCATCATCGCTGGTAAGGGTACTACTAGTCCTTGCAATCTTTACTCCCTGCGCCACGATGCGCGGAGTTTTTGCTCGATTTACCCCTTTTGCTTCTCGTTCGTCCCGAACTGTTCTAAATCGGCTCGAAGCTGCTCCGGCGACTGAAAAATTATGCCAGTCATGCCCAGTTGCCGTGCAGCTTCCACATATGCTGGGATGTCATCAATATATATGGCGTTGTCTGCGGTGGTTTTGCAGCTTTGCAGCGCGGCGCGAAAAATCAGTGGCGAAGGCTTGCTCGCGCCGACGACGCAGGAATAAATGCGGTGTTTGAAGAATCGGAAAAAATCAAATCGCTTTTCTAGTTCGGCTACGTGAATCGGATCGGTGTTGGAGAGAACTGCGAGGCAAAAGCGCTTCGATAGATTCTCAAGAAACGCGCTGTCCAATACCGGCGTCGGATCAAGTACTCGATTCCAAATATCGCCGAATTGTTCAAATGAAAGATTCACTCCCAGCCGCCGGCAAATATGTAGCTGCCAGTCGCGCGGCGACATGCGGCCTTCCTGCCAATCGTGCCATCGCGGATCGTGTTCGATAGCCGCCCAGGTTTCTTGCGGCGTGAGCGAGATCATTCCCGCGAGCCCGCCCATCGCACCCGCAATATCGAGCCGCACTAGCACGCGGCCAATATCAAAAATGATGGCGCGCCGTTTTTTTGGTTCCAGGGTGTTGGGTGCCGGTTTCTTGGGTTCCAATGGTTTACGCTTTTTCGATTACTGAAGGTTTTACTGTCGTGTCGCCGCTCTTCATGTCGCGACCAATCGCGCCAGCACTCTTCGTATCGCGATTCTTCGCTTCGCGGCGTTCGCGAAGAATGCTGATCACCGCCGGCAGCAGGGAAACTACCACTACGACGGCGATTACATAATGGATTTTCTTTCCAACATCGGGAATTGAGCGGCCTAACAAATAACCACCCAAAATCATGCTGCCAACCCACAAGATCCCGCCAAAAATATCGTATGCGACGTATCGCGAATAAGGCATTCCTGCAGCGCCTGCTACAGGAGGGCAAAACGTGCGGACGATGGGAACGAAGCGCGCCAGGATTACCGTCTTGCCGCCGTACTTTTCGTAGAAGGCGCGCGCGCGCTCGAGATGACTGCGGCGAAAGAAAAAAGATTCTTTGCGTTTGTAAAGTGAGACGCCTGCGCCGCGACCAATCCAATAACCAATCTGATCGCCAACGATGGCGCACAACATCACCGGGAGTAGCAGCCATCGCAGCGGAATGGTTCCGGCGGCGGCAAAAACGCCAGCGGTCACCAGCAGGGAATCGCCGGGCAGGAAAAAACCGACGAAGAGTCCAGTCTCAACAAAAACAATTATGCAGACAAGAAGAGGTCCGCCGGAGCGGATTAGTCCTTCAACATCGTAGATCGAGTGGAGTAGATGGCGGATGGATTCAAACACCTAAGATTATTCCTCGCAGCGGAATTGATTACCGGCGCCAGTACTTGCGCGCGTGAGCGAAAGCACGCGAAAGCGCTCATCCCAATACGGTAACAGAAGAGCGCGGGATTCTCCGCGCATTCGTGCCAGAGCAACACGCAAAGACTAATGGACGCCATCCACGCGCTGAGTCGCATCATGAATTTATAGCCTCCGTGATGAAGTGCGAGCGGTTGTTGCTGAACTCTTTGTCACTGAAATGTTTGTCGCTGAATTTTTCGTCACTGAAGTTGTTTTCGTTGAGTTCTGCCGGATTCGCGATGCGCGGTTGAAGCGCATCATTTTCGGCAAGCAGTTTCAGGATGCGGGGCAGCGCAATCTTGGCGGCGGTTTTGCCCGCTTCGATGGCTTCATCGGCGCGATCAAAATCGTCCCACGCCAGTGAATGCACGTCGGGCCTGATGATCAGGTCGGCGTGGCGCTCCCACATTTCCAATTGATGTTTTTGCGCGGCGCACACGGCGCGGCTCACTACCTGGAAAATATTGGTAGGTTTGCCGCGATCTCCTTCGGGCATTCCGACGGATACGCCAACCACATACTTCGCGCCCATATTGCGCGCGGCCTGAGTGGGAACCGGGGCGATCAATCCGCCATCAACGAGCCAGCGGGTGCCAATTTCCACCGGCTCAAAAATTCCGGGGAAGGCGCAGCTGGCGCGAATCGGATCAACCATATTGCCTTCGGTGAAAACCACGGCTTCACCACTATTTAAATTGGTCGCCACCACAGCCATCGGGATGCGCAACTTCTCAAAGGTCTGTGACACAAAAACGCGCTCGATTAAATCGGCGAGGCGATGATTGCTGGCCAAGCCGAGGCGCGAAACGTGCCAGCGGGCGATGTCGCGAAATTTAAGGGTGCGGCAAGTGGCCATGATTTGCGCCAGCGGCGCGCCGCTAGCGTAGGCGGCGCCGAGAATGCTGCCCACACTGGTGCCGGCGATGTGCGAGATGGCGATGTGATTTTCTTCAAAAACTTGCAGCACGCCAAGATGCGCGAAGCCACGAGCAAATCCTCCACCAAGAGCAAGGGCCACACCCGGCCGCGCAGAGTGGTTGGCGACCAACGCGTCGTTCTCGAGTGGTGCATGACCGCGGAGCACGGCGCTAACAAGGCGGTCGTGCTGAACATTCTTATGTACTGGCTCAGGAAGTGGCTCCCGCTCTGAGTGATATTGCGAAGCTCGCCTAATTG
>DATBBY010000096.1:0-42629 GCA_036270765.1 Candidatus Acidiferrum sp. | reverse complement strand
CAGCGGCTCGGCGCGCCATCGTTGGGCTCGGGAAAACTCCAAACACCGCCGAACCGCTACCCGCCAACGAGGCTTCTGCAGCTCCCTTTTGAAGCAAAACCCGCTTGATTTGATCCAGCCGGTTATAGCGCTTGAAAACTGCCTTCTCAAAATCGTTAGAAAGGCCGGTTCCCTGCGCGCTCCAGGACAGAGCACAGAACTCCCAAAGTTTAGGGTCTGCGGCCAGTTTTGTCAACGTAGCCGCATTGCGCACAGGCGCATTCAGCCAGCGAAACGCATCGGGCGTAGGCACGCGAATATCGCGCGGCGCGACAATCAGTAGCGCCAGCGTTTTAATATCAGGCAGCGGGTAAATCTCATCACCTCTTCCCGCTCCTAACGCGCGCCCGCCAAACAAAAAAATGGGCACGTCCGCGCCCAGCGACGCCGCCAGTTCAATCAAAACCGCCATCGGCAACTTTAGCCCGGTCAGCTGCAGGTACCCAAATAGCGCCGCAGCTGCGTTACTGGAGCCGCCGCCCAGCCCGCCGCCCGACGGAATAACCTTCCGCAATTCCAATTCAACGCCGCGGCGAATCTTCAATTCGCGCCTCAACGCATCCACCGCGCGGTACGCCAGGTTTTTCTTCACCGGCTCGCGTGCCAGCTCGTCGTTTCCATGAATAGTCAACAAAATTTCGCTGCTCTTGCTGGCCCGCAGCCGCAATTCATCGTGCAGCGACACTGTCTGAAAGATCGTGCGCAACTCGTGATAACCGTCCGCGCGTTTTCCCAAAATGTCGAGTCGCAGATTTATTTTTGCAAAGGAGGGAATGCGTACTTCGCGCATGCGCCTTATTGCGGCTTGTTTTCTTGCGCAGAAGACTTCTGCGCGACGCGATGCTTCATTTGCGATAGTTTCTTTTCGAGTTCCGCGATTTTGTCCGTTTCCACGTCCGCAGGCAGTGAATGCTTCCACTCCGCTAGCGACTTTTCCCACTCTGAAGCGGCCATCTCCGGCCGCCCGGTCTTGGCATACAGATCGCCCAAATGCGAATGGATTGTCGCGTCGTGGCTTTCATGCTCCAGCGCTTTTCGGAGCGCAACTTCCGATTCGCCCAGTTTATTTTCTTTCAAATAAATCCAGCCCAGGCTGTCCAAGTAAGCGCCACTGAACGGCTCTTCCTTCAATGCGCGCCGCACCAAAGCCTCCGCCTCGTCCAGCCGAATTCCCAGATCGCCAAGCATGTATCCGTAATAATTCAGTACCGGCGCATTCCGCGGATTCACCGCCAACACTTTCTTGAACTGTTCTTCCGCGCGATCAAAAAACTTCTGCCGCTCATAAATCGCGCCCAGCAGAAACCACACCATCTCATTATCACGCGGCTGCCCCGGTAAAACTTCCGCAGCCTTCGCGGCTTCTTCTGCCTCCTTGTAACGCCGTCCGCGTTCATATACCTGCGCGATATTTAGATAAACATCGCGGTCTCCCGGCTTCCCGGCAAGCTGCGCGCGCAGCATCTTTACGCCTTCATCGGTTTGACCGCTCTCGCCCAGCAACAGCGCTTCGCTTGAACGCAGCGACACATCACTCGGATACTTGGCTACCGCATCCTTGCCCGTTTGCAGCGCTTTCGGCAAATCCTTCGCCGCGCGGTAGATATCCATCATCAGCAAACGCGCGCGCCGATCCTCTTCTTCACCAAGCCGCCCCAGCTCCTGATAGGTGAATATCGCCGCCTGATAATTTTGCGAGTCGCGATACAGCTGCCCCAACTGCTGGTACAAAATCCCCAGAGAATGTGCCCGTGAAGGGGATCCCTGCGGTTGAGCCTTGATGCCCGTCACCGCGTCAGACAGCACGCGAATGGCATCCTCATTCCGTCCCTGCGCCTGATATAACATCGCCTCGTTGTACATCACTTCCAGGCTGCCCGGCGCATATTGCCGCGCCTTCACCAGGTTATCTTCCGCCTTGCCCAGATCATGCAACTCGCGGTAAATCTGCGCCATCCGTAGGTAAACGTCCGCGTCGTCCGGCATTAGATCCGTCAACTTCTGATAAACCGTCAGCGCGTCCGAGTATTTTTCTTCCGCCATTAAGGTCTGGCCCAGCCCCCGTTGGTGGCTGAGTTCTGAAGGATCCAGCTCAGCAGCTTTGCGATAGGCAGTCTCAGCCTTAGGCAAATCGTGAGATTGCGTATACGCGTCGCCCAGCAAATCCAGCATGGCCGGTGACGGGGACCGCGACGTGACTTCTTCGAGCAGCGCGATCGCTTCCGGAGCCTTGCCTTCGTCCAGCAGCAGTTGCGTCAACTGTTCAATAGCCGGCTCGTTCTCGGGATCTTCTTTCAACATGCCGCGCAAAACCGCTTCGGCCTTGTCGTGCTCATTCCTCAACCGGTAAAGTCGCGCCAGCCAGAGCGCCGATTCGGCGTCAGTAGGATCCAGCCGGTAAATTTCCGCGTACTGCTCGATCGCCCGCTCCACAATCTCGGATTGTCCATTTCCCACGCTGAAATCGCCCAGGCTTCGCAGATAAATTCGGCCCAGCAGCCGCCGCGACTGAATGTCGTTAGGATCACGCTTCAGCAGCGCCTGCGCTTCCGTCACCGCTTCATGGGTGCGCTGCGCCTTCCAATACATTTCCGCCAGCCGCTCGCCAATCACCGGAGACTTGGGATCCAACGCGTAAGCCTTTTTGTAAGCATCGATGGCCTGCGAGGCGTACTCGGGCTTGCTGGTGGACTCGTACTGCTGCTCGAAGATGTGCCCCATCGTAAAGTTGTAGTAGGCATCCGCCCGCGAAGGGGTCTTCGCCACCTGCGCGGAAGACTCGCTGGTTTGCTTGTCCTGCGTCGCCGCCGGTACATTGCTTTTGTCTTGCGACGTTCCCGCCGGTGGTACCGGTTGGCCCCCGGTTTGACACAAGCTTGCGCCACCCGTGGCACTGGCCAGCAGAAACGCGATAGTCACTCGTCGAGATTTCATGAAAGCCCCAAAAAGAAAGTATCCCACGTGCCTCGGGCCCGGTCAAAACTCAAAGCCGTCCCCGTTTCCTATCCGCCTCGAAACCAGGCTTCGCCGAGTTGCAGGTAGACCCCGACTGCATAGAATGCAGCTTGGGATTCATGGAACCAAACGAGCAAACCTTCGCTGCACTTGTCTCAGTGCAAGAAATGTCGCATCGCGGTAAAGACCATCGCCATTCCCAGCCGGTCCGCCGCCGCTATCACGTCCGCATCCTTCACCGACCCGCCCGGCTGAATCACTGCCGTCGCCCCGGCCTTAGCCGCTTCCTCCACGCCATCCGGAAATGGGAAAAAAGCATCCGACGCCACCACGCTGCCCTGCAACGAACTCTGCGCCTTCATCACCGCCAGCTTTACGGAATCCACGCGGCTCATTTGTCCCGCGCCCACGCCGAGCGTGGCGCCATCTTTCGCAAATACGATGGCGTTTGACTTTACGTGTTTCGAAACTTTCCACGCAAAGCGCAGCGTGCTCATTTCTTCCGAAGACGCCGCACGCTTGGTGACCGTGCGCAACTCGCCTTCTTTAATCTCCCCGAGGTCCGGCTGCTGCACCAGCACACCTCCAAGGATGCGCTTCAATTGTAGTTCCCGGTCAGGCTCCCATCCGTTCCCCGGAAGTTGCAGTAACCGCAAGTTTTTCTTGGCCGCAAAAATGGTCTTCGCTTTCTCGTCGAATCCCGGCGCGGCAATGCACTCCACGAAAAGTTTCGCGACCTCTTCGGCCGTCGCCGCGTCCACCACCCGGTTGAAAGCCAACACGCCCCCAAACGCCGAAACCGGGTCACTGGCCAGGGCTCTCAGGTACGCATCCAACAACGTCTCTCGCTCCGCCGCTCCGCAAGGATTGTTGTGCTTGATAATCACCGCGGCCGGCCGGGAATATTCTCCCGCCAAACTGCGCGCCGCTTCCAAATCCACAAAATTGTTGTAGGAAAGCTCTTTGCCCTGCATTTGCTTGGCCGACGCCAACCCGCGAGGGGCGCCGCCCGCCGGAACGTAAAGCCCCGCGGCCTGGTGTGGATTTTCCCCATAACGCAGCGGTTGCTGCAGCCGCAAAGCGATGTGCAAACGCTGGGGCAAAGTCTGTTTCTCAATCAACTCAATCGCCGGTGTCTTAGCCGAAAGCCGCTCCAACTCCGTCGTGATCATCCCGTCATAGCTCGACGTTGCCGCAAAAACTTTACGCGCCAAATCCAGTCGCGTCCCGAGCGAAGTCTCCCGCTGCGCTTCCAGTTCCGCGGCCACCCGCTCGTAATCCGACGGATCGGTCACTACCGTCACGCTCTCAAAATTCTTTGCTGCCGACCTCAACATCGTGGGCCCACCGATATCAATGTTTTCAATTAAATCCCCGGCTGTCAGCCCCGTTTTCGCAGCTGTTTCCGCGAAGGGATACAGATTCACAACCACCAGATCGATGGGCGCAATTCCGTGTTCTGCCGCTTGCTTTTGGTCTTCCTCATGCCCGCGCCGGAATAACAATCCCCCATGCACTTTCGGATGTAGCGTCTTGACCCGGCCACCCAGCATTTCCGGCCACCCCGTAAATTCCGAAACATCCTTCACCGCAACCCCAGCGTCGCGCAACAATTTCGCCGTTCCGCCTGTAGACAGAATCTCAATGCCAAGCGCGTTTATCCGCTTTGCAAAGTCCAACACCCCAGTTTTATCGAATACGCTGATCAACGCGCGCTGCACCGCCATCTGCTTCCTCCCCGTACGAGTGGCCAACAGTGTAAGCGCCGCGCACTGGCGAAAGCAAAAAACGCCTTCGCAGCCTCAACTGCAAAGCGGGTTTCGATTCGGAGTTAATTGCTTGGACTGCTAAGGTGAAAAAACTTCAGGAGGGAGTCTTCAACAAATGCCATAAACGTCTCGCGCCAGCGAATCAACCCTTCACTAGAGCTTTCAGCTTTACGTGCCCCTCTACCACCTCGACCACATACTCGACATCCCTGCAATGTTTGGTCTTCTGCAAATCTTTCGTCTTTTTGGTCACAAATTCGTGGAAATTCGACCGTGTAAACTTGAGCGTATCCTCTCCCGCTTTTTGCTTGGCCTCTAAAAATGCCTCGTAAAGCTTGGTGATTTTGTCCACCTCTTGCTCTGGCTTGGAGCACACCACGCGAAAGAGCGCCTTCTCTGTTTCGCTCTTGGCCTCCGCCTCAGCCTTCAATCGCGTTGCGGCTCGCTTTTCTTCGCGTTCCGCTTCAATCTTCTTGGCCGCCGAGCCAAAGTGACGCGATACTTTGCCTTCTTCTTTCTGCTGCAATCGCTTGCGAAAAACGTCTTTATATTTTGCGTAGGTCTGCGTGAGGTTGTTGTAACGGAAGCGTTGGCCAAACTTCAGCTCACCGCTACGTTCCGCATAGCGCTTCGCCACCATTTCGAGTCGCCACTCAATTTCCGTGGGCGGCCGCTTGCGTCCTCCGCCAAAATACTGTTCATACTCAATCTTCAATTGGCGAATGTCGCGCTCGAACTGGTTCAACTCCTCGTCAATACTGACAGTGGTGGTGGTCGATACGGCCACGCGGCGCACCCTCTACCCAATATGCTAGAAGCTGACCCTGCCCCGGTCAATGGAACCCGTGCGGTTTCGTGCGAATCGTGTACCGCAGCTGCACCCCGGCTCACTGCGCCCCATTTGCGATAGACCGCTGCCCTGTGCTGAAATACTGCCGTGGATACCCGAAACTCTCGAAAACCTCGGAAACACCGCGCTTTCCGCATCGCCGGGTCCAAAGCCGCCATTTCCCCCGAGCAGGCAGAGCAATTGCGGCGAATCCCGAGCGTCGACGAACTGCTATTGCGCCCGCGTTTGGCGGAGTTTGCCAAACGCATGGACCGCGACCAGCTCATCCTGTTGCTCCGCGAAGTGTTGAGCGCGGTCCGGGCGCAAATCACTGCTCCTCAATCGGTTAGCCCGTCGGCCACCGTTACATCGCTCGATTTCGATTCCATTGAAGAACTAATTGCTGCGGAAGCCGATCGAATACTTCAACCTTCGCTTCAGCCAGTCATTAACGCCACCGGCGTCATCCTGCACACCAATTTGGGACGCGCACCGCTTCCTGCAGGCGTGGTCGCGGCCATAAAAAACGCCGCCACTCAATACAGCAATCTCGAATACAGCTTGGCATCCGGCGCTCGCGGCCGGCGCGACGATCACACCAGTGATTTGCTCGCCCGTCTTACCGGCGCGGAAGCTGCCATCGTCGTTAACAATTGCGCAGCAGCCGTTTTATTGGTGCTTGCGGCTCTAGCCAAAGCCGGCGAAGTCATCGTTTCTCGCGGCGAGCTCATCGAAATCGGCGATGGCTTCCGCATCCCGGAAATCATGGCGCAAAGCGGCGCCATCCTTCGCGAAGTGGGCACCACCAACCGCACCCGCTTGCGCGACTACGAAAACGCCATCAACGAAAACACCCGCGTGCTGCTGCGCGTGCATCCTTCCAATTTCAAAATTACCGGCTTTGCCGAAAAGCCCTCCCTTGCCGAACTGGCCGAGCTCAGTGAACGCCATGCCATCCCGCTGGTGGAAGACCTTGGCTCCGGCTCTCTGGTTAATCTGGCCGCCAGCGGTTTAGCGGAACCCACCGTGCGCCACAGTATCGAGGCCGGCGTTTCACTGGTGACTTTCAGCGGAGACAAACTTCTCGGCGGCCCGCAAGCCGGAATCATCGCCGGCAAAAAAGATTTCGTGCAACGTGTACGTCGCCATCCGCTATTTCGCGCGCTGCGTGTCGACAAGCTCACCATCGCCGCGCTGGAAGTCACCCTTAATGCTTATCTGCGCTCCGCATGGGAGGAAATCCCCGCGCAACGCATGATTCGCCTCACCACGGAAGAATTGCGACAGCGCGTCGAAAATTTCATCCGTCGGGTGCGCTCTCTTTTACCCTCCACTGACGCCAAAATGGAAATCGCTGACGGCACTTCTTTGGCTGGCGGTGGCTCCACGCCGGACCAATCTCTACCCTCAAAAATTATTCGTGTATCCAGCCTCCAATATGCTGCCGCCAAATTAGAACAACGCCTGCGCCGCGCGGCGCTCGGCCCCTCCGTTATTGCCCGCGTGGAAGAAAACCGCGTGATCCTCGACCTGCGCACTGTATTCCCGGAGCAGGAGTTGCAACTGGCGGAGTCACTCGCAGCGGCCCTTCGCTAGCACAGAAGCTTCGGCACACAAATCATTGGTCCAAAAAAATTCCATGCTCGCCTTCACGGCTAAAAATAAAAAACTCGTCGCGCGAAACAAAGCGCTCCCACAACTTCGCCCGCGCTGGGCGCTCGTGCGCGTTCTCTTGGCCGGCATCTGCAACACCGACGTCGAGGTCCTTCGCGGTTATCATGCCTTTCGCGGAGTTCCCGGCCACGAATTTGTCGGCGAAGTTGCGGCTGTCAACGGTGTCTCCGCAAAAGAAAAAACGAAATGGCTCGGCAAACGCGTCACCGGCGAAATCAACGTTTCCTGTTCCGCATACGACTATCGCCCTGCCTGCGCCTTTTGCCGCCGTGGCCTAAAAACTCACTGCGCCCGCCGCACCGTCCTCGGCATCGTGAATCACGACGGCGCCTTCGCCGAATATCTGGCGTTGCCGCTCGAGAATCTTCACCTCATTTCTAATTCCATCACCGACGAACAAGCCGTCTTCGTCGAGCCCCTCGCCGCCGCATGTGAGATTCTTTCGCAGATCAACGTCAACCGATTCAGCAAAGCCGCCGTCCTCGGCGATGGCAAACTGGCCCAATTAATCGCTCGCGTCCTCATCACCGCACTTCCCCGCGTCGTCATGTATGGCAAGCACAAAGATAAATTGCAGCAGGCCCCCGTAGCCGGTATCGACACTCAAATCGTCCGTGGCGACGCTTCAGATCTGAAACGCGTGAAAGACAATTTTGCTTTGGTCGTGGAAGCCACTGGATCGCCTTCTGGTCTTGCTCTTGCGCAGCATATGACCGAGCCCCGCGGCACGCTGGTCCTGAAGTCCACATTTCACGGCGCAGCCCCGGTAGAAACTTGGCCGTTGGTGGTGAAAGAAATCACACTAGTCGGGTCGCGCTGCGGCCCGTTTGCCAAAGCCATCTCGCTATTGCGTACCGGAAAAGTCGACCCGCGCCCGCTCATCACTCGCACATTTCCACTAAGCGAAGCTCCCGCCGCAATTCAATACGCGCAGCAACTCGGCGTAATGAAGGTCCTGTTAAAACCGAAATGATCTGTGTGGAAGTTCACTGAGGCAAAACAAAGCGTGAATGTGGCACTTTTTTTAGGTGAGGAATTTTCGCGACGCCTTGTCGCTCACAATCGGTTAATGCAGCTCGCCACCCGCGCCGCGCCAAACCCATTATCAATATTGACCACTGTCACATTCGACGCGCAACTGTTCAACATTCCCAGCAACGCCGCTACTCCACCGAAGCTCGCGCCGTAACCCACGCTGGTCGGCACCGCGATCACCGGAACGGCCACCAATCCCCCCACAACGCTAGGGAGCGCGCCTTCCATTCCAGCCACGCAAATGATCACCCGCGCGCGCATCAATCCTTCGCTGTGCTTCAACAACCGGTGAATCCCCGCCACGCCCACGTCATAAAGATGCTCCACGCGATTGCCCATCAAGCGCGCCGTGAGTACCGCCTCTTCAGCCACCGGGATGTCGCTGGTCCCGGCCGAAACCACCACAATCGTTCCCTTGCCGGATATTTCCTGATTGCGTTCGATAGTGATCGCGCCGGAAAGCGGATGAAAAGTAACCGTTCCATTTTTCTTACCTGCAACTCGTTTTACCGCGGCAAACATCTTCGAGTCCGCGCGAGTCACCAGAACATTTTGCTGCCCAGGCTTTCGCCCCAGCAGCGCCTTCACTATTTCCGCTACCTGCGCCGCGGTTTTGCCTTTCCCAAAAACAACTTCCGCGAATCCCTGCCGCAATGTGCGGTGATGATCCACCTTCGCAAAATCCAGATCTTCAAATGGCAAAAGTTTCAGCCGTTCCATCGCTTTCCTGGGAGCCAGGGCCCCGGAGCGCACTTCATCAAGCAACTGCAACAGGTCAGTTTCGGTCATAAGAATTTTCTGTCAGCGAGGCTTAACAAAATTTTCAGGCCCGCGAAGATTCCGCATACACGCACCACTCGGCAATCCGCCCATCACGCACGATAGCTTTCCAGGCTGCCGGTATTTGCCAGAAGCCATCGCTGGAAAATTTGCCGTCGCGCTTGCTCGTGCCGCTAGCGGTACCAAAAACCGCCACAACGTTCTTATCCACAAAAAATTGCTCACCGCGCACCCTATAATCCGAAACCATTTCGTAATACATCTTCCATCCGCCCCGCAAGGTCTCGCGCCCAATAAACCGTTTTCCCAGCGCGTCCTGAAATACGTGATCTTCGGTCATCAGTTCACACAGCTTGTCCACATTCCCCGCATTGATCCTCTTAATGAAATCCACAACCGTTTCGATTGGTGCCGCGCTAGCCATGGCGCTCCTCTCCGGCCGGGAGTCTAGAGTATAACGTCGCCCCCGCATTCAGCCCCTCCCAACGGCGTTCACTGGATCCTTGCCAATCTTGACTTGCCCCAACGCCGTTGCGAAACTGTCTTATCCACAAATTGCGCATAATTCAGCGCTGGCGAGACACTACTTCCACTGCCGCACGGGAATAAAGCAGAGGCTTGATTTGGCGACGGAATTAACACCGAGTATCGTTCCTGGCCTGAAGCGCCCCAACCGCATCAAGATCGTGCTCGAAATGATCAAATTCGAGCACTCCGTGTTTGCCCTGCCGTTTGCGCTGACGGGTGCGTTGCTCGGCGCGCGGGCAACCCATCACGGTTGGCCTACGTTGCGTCAACTAACATGGGTGGTAGTCGCCATGGTCGCGGCGCGCTCCGCTGCCATGACCGTCAACCGCATTGTGGACCTTTGTTACGATCGCGAAAATCCCCGTACCAAGCAACGCGCCCTCGCTACCGGACTGCTCTCCGTGCCTTTCGCGTGGACCTTCACGCTCGTCGCTGTAGCCATTTTCTTTCTGGCCGCATGGCAGCTAAATCTTTTGGCGCTTAAGCTCGCACCACTCGCTCTGGCAATTCTTTTTTTCTATTCCTTCACCAAGCGTTTCACCGCCTGGTCGCATCTTTTTCTCGGCTTCGCGTTGGGTATTTCTCCCGCAGCCGCGTGGATCGCCATCACTGGCACTTTCGATCCGCGCATGCTGATACTCTGCGCCGCAGTTACTCTGTGGGTTGGCGGGTTCGACGTTCTATACGCCTGCCAGGATATCGACTACGACCGCAGCGCCGGACTGTTCTCCATTCCCCAGCGTTTCGGCGTTGCTAACGCCCTCGTCATCGCGCGATTTATGCACATCGGTGTAGTCGCGCTCTTGATATGGCTCGCCGCCAGCTTCGCACTGCCATGGCCCGCGTGGCTCGGCATTGCCGTGGTCGCCGCACTCCTCGCCTACGAACATTCCCTTGTCAAAGCTGACGACCTGAGCAAGCTGGACGCTGCGTTTTTCGCGATGAACGGTTATATTAGTATGTCGTTTCTTTTGTTCTGGGGCGCTGCAGCGGCCCTCTGGCGCGTTTGACTTCGTCGAAACCTTCGAAATGAAGGAATATTAGCCAATTAGTCTGGCAAGAGGCATTCTACCTACGTGGCAGAGTTACTCATCACCGACCAGCGTTTGAAACCCATCGCCGCTAAAGTTTTACGCGGCGAGCGCCTCTTGCACGATGATGGCGTCGCGCTCTATCGCTCGCCCGATCTTCTCGCCGTAGGCTGGCTTGCCAATCACGTCCGCGAAAAGCGCCACGGCAACGTCACCTATTTCAACGTCAATCGGCACATCAATCCCACCAACGTGTGTGTCGCCCACTGTAAGCTGTGCGCTTTCGGACGGGATCCCAACGCCCCCGGCGCCTACACCTTCGCTCTCGAAGAAATTTATCAGCGTGCTGAGCAAGGCGTGCGCGAAGGCGCTACCGAGTTCCACATGGTTGGCGGCCTGCATCCCGATCTGCCGTTCGAATATTTCCTGGACATGATTCGCGGCCTGAAGCAGCGTTGCCCCACCGTGCATCTCAAAGCTTTCACCATGGTGGAAGTCGGCTATTTCGCGCGCATCGCCAAGCTCTCCATCAGGGAAACCCTGCAAAAAATGAAAGACGCTGGCGTCGATTCACTGCCCGGCGGCGGCGCGGAAATTTTTCATCCTCGCGTGCGCAAACTTATCTGCGACCACAAAGTCAGCGGCCAGATGTGGCTCAGCATCGCGCGCCAGGCTCATGAACTGGGCTTTCATTCCAACGCCACCATGCTCTATGGCCACGTGGAAACTGAAGAAGAACGCGTCGATCATCTGCTCAAGTTGCGCGAGCTCCAGGACCAGACCCACGGCTTCGTCACTTTCATCCCTCTGGCGTTTCATCCGGACAACACCGCGCTTTCCCACATTCCCAAGCCCACGGGTTACGACGACCTGCGCAACATCGCGGTGTCGCGCTTACTCCTCGATAATTTTGCGCACATCAAGGCCTACTGGATCATGCTCTCTCCCGCGATCGCGCAAATCGCGCTGCGCTTTGGCGCCAACGACCTTGACGGCACCGTCGTCGAAGAAAAGATTTATCACGACGCCGGCGCGGTCACTTCTGAATTCACTTCGCGCGCCGATCTCGAACGCCTCATTCGCGCCGCAGGCCGAATCCCTGTCGAACGCGACACCCTCTACAATCCCGTCGATCGCTCCAAAATGCCTCCCATCCCGCCACCCACGCGCCCCGGCCTCGTTTCACTCACTCTCAACGTGTGATCAATTCTTCTGAAGCGCGTTCGTCCGACTTTCCTGCCCCAGGGGAGATCATTTCGTATTTAGATATGTGCAAGCAATGGGGCGTGAGCTTTCAGCGCGGAATGCATTTCCATTTACGGCCGGATGTGAGTGTCATCCTTATGAGTAGACGGAAGAATGCGCCATACCGTGATGCAATTGAGGTAGGTGGCCGATCGCTAAAATATGAAGGCCACGATCTTCCCAAAACTAGGAATTGCTCAAATCCAAAAAATATGGACCAACCGAGGAACAACCCCGGCGGATCACTTACACAAAATGGACTATTCGAGAAGGCGGTTCTCGATACGAAGAGAGGCCTCAAGCCGCCGGAAATTATCGCGGTCTATGAAAAAATTCATCGCGGAATCTGGGCGTTTAACGGTTTCTTTCATCTAACGGACTGCGCCTTTGAATCAGACGGCATTCGCAATGTTTTCAAGTTTCGGCTCGAGCTGGCGGAGAAGAGCTCAGAAACATCTCAAGGGTTGAATAACGAGCTAACGCACACCAGATTGATACCATCCCCGGTTAAGTTGGAAGTTTGGACCCGAGATAAGGGAGCATGTGTGCTTTGCGGGGCTAAAGATAATCTACACTTCGATCACGATGTGCCTTATTCCAAAGGCGGCTCATCCGTAACCGCCAAGAATATTCGCCTCTTGTGCGCGCGACATAATCTCTCGAAGCACGACAATATCGAATAACGGGACACCTCGAAATGCGAACAATTCTCCTGCTTACCATTTCAAATATCTTCATGACCTTTGCCTGGTACGGCCACCTCAAATATCGCAACGAGACGCTTTGGAAAGTCATCCTCGCCAGTTGGGGCATCGCCTTCTTCGAATATTGTTTTCAGGTACCGGCCAACCGCATCGGCTCCTACGAATTCAACACCGCGCAACTCAAAACCATTCAGGAAGTCATCACCCTGACGGTCTTCTCGGTCTTCTCCGTGCTGTACCTAGGCGACAAGTTCAAGTGGAATTACGGCGCAGGATTCGCTTTAGTGGCCATCGGATCGTTTTTTATTTTTCACAAATGGTAAGCTCCGCAATTTATTTCAGCACTTGCGGCGCCCACACCACGACCTCTTGGCGACGCGAAACGTGCAGTAATTCCGGCTTCAGCTCTGCTGTCGTGATTCCCGCAACAGCCGCCATAGTGTTTTCCTCAATCTCCGCTTCCGCCATTTGCAGCGGCCAAGGCGGATGATGAATTTCGCAGCGAATGATGAGCCCCTTCTCGTCCGCGGTATATAAGCAATAGCGCTCCGCCAGAAAATGCTCGATGCTCCCAGCCTGCGCGTGAAAAACTTCGCCGATCGCGCGGTACCGCGCCCTCAGCGCAGCCGTTAAGCCTCTGCGATCTTTTCTGTGACTCTCATACCGAATCCATCCCGACTCTTCCGTGCTGCTCATCTCTGCCAGGAAATACGGCAAATGAAATAATGTTCGCGCGCCCCACACCGCAATTGAATTCGCCGCATCCAGACTAAAAAACCACACGCCCGGTTTTCCATCCCGCACCACATAAGTCCGCACATTCAATTCCGGAAACCGCGAAAACCCTGGAAGGGCCGGCGTGCCTCGCATGCGCACACCCGCCATTCGAAACGGCACCACCCCTACCCACGCTTGCCCGCCAAACATATCTATCTCCAGACCCCGCGGAATGACCGGACGAAATGCCTCCGCCGGCACCGCCCAGTGTGCGAACAACAAATCGTGCCACTTCTGCTTCATGATCCACAGACCGCGCGGCAACGGCCACGGGCGGTGCGCCGTGTGCTTAAAAATTTCCATCATCATGACCCGTCAACCCGCTGCTCGACATCTTGCTGCGCTCAATATACCCTTCCTCAATCGCCCAGAATCGAATCTCTAGCATTAACGTTATGGCGCAAAGAAAATAGAAAAAGAAAAGAGGCACTCATGGATCGCAAAGCATCGGCAGTGTGGACCGGCGGACTCAAGGACGGCAAAGGTACTCTATCAACCGACAGCGGCACGTTGAAGCAAACGCAATATTCCTTCAGCACTCGTTTTGAAAATGGAATCGGCACCAATCCCGAAGAGTTGTTGGCCGCCGCGCACGCCGGATGTTTCACCATGGCGCTCTCCGGGCAACTCGGCAGCGCTGGCATGACCGCGCAAAAACTGGAAACCACCGCGACCATTACCCTCGCCAAAGTCGGTGAAGGTTTCTCCATCACCAAGAGTCATCTCGACCTCGTCGCCACCATTCCCGGCGCCGACAAAGCCAAGTTTGACGCCGCCGTCAAGGACGCCGAAACCGGCTGCCCCGTTTCAAAACTTTTCAAAGCGGAAATCTCCGTGAACGCGCGCCTGCAATCCTGAACCACCACCATCGCCTCTGTCATGGCCTGTTATGCCGATGCCGCGCACACTCATCACGAAGGCCTAAATTAAATGGCCCATACCGTTCCGCACCCGCTCGCGCTCCTCGGCGGCTTGGCGTTAGCCATCATCATTTTGGTTGACGCGTTTGAAGCCATTATTCTTCCACGCCGCGTCACGCGCAAAATTCGCGTCACGCGGCTCTTCTTCAGAACGACTTGGGCGTTTTGGAAATTTGTAGTCGGCAAAATTTCATCTCGCAAAACTGGCGAAGCCTTGCTGGGCGGCTATGGGCCGTGTTCCCTGTTACTGCTGATCGCTATCTGGGCGCTCGGCCTCGTGCTCAGTTTCGGCATGATGCAATACGGCGCGGGCTCCGCGATTGACGTCCACGAACCCGGCCACTCAAACTTCGCCATGGACGTGTACCTCAGCGCCACCACCTTTTTTACTTTGGGCCTGGGTGATGCCGTTCCGCGCGTGCCGTTAGCGAGATTCTTGCTGGTTGCCGAAGCCGGTTTAGGTTATGGCTTCCTCGCGGTCATCGTGGGATATCTTCCGTTTATCTACAGCTCTTTTTCTCGCCGCGAGGTGAACATCTCGCTCCTCGACGCGCGCGCAGGCACGCCGCCCACTGCCGGCGAACTTCTGCGGCGTTACAGCTACTCGGAAGGCCAAAAAGCTCTGCGCGATCTGCTGAAAGATTGGGAATTGTGGTGCGCGGAATTAATGGAAAGCCATCTCTCCTACCCGGTCCTCGCATATTTCCGTTCTCAACACGACAATCAATCCTGGATCGCATCGCTCACCGCCATTCTCGACGCTTGTGCTTTGGTCAAGAGCGGTATTGAAGGCGCCTGCGAGCGCCAGGCTGAGCTTACTTTTGCAATTGCCCGCCACGCGGTCGTCGATCTTTCGCAAGTCTTCAGCACTGCACCGCGCGCCCCGGCCACCGATCGCCTCAGCGCCGCCGAGTTGCGCCAACTGCGCGACACACTCGCGGCCCACGGCATGAAACTTCACGACGGCGAGGCGGCGGATCAGCAACTCCTCAAGTTGCGCAGCATGTATGAACCATTCGTCTATTCGCTGGCCATGCATCTCAGCCAGACTTTGCCACCCTGGATACCGCAGAAAAAAGGCAAAGACAATTGGCAGACCACCGCATGGGCTCGCCAATCCGGACTGCTCGAGAAAGTCGATAAAAAAGACGGTACCGCCGTGATCGTCGACGAACATTTCTAATCGCCAAATTTATTATTTAAAATAGTTGGAGGTTTTTTGCTATGAGAGCTATTCGCGTCAGCCAATTTGGTGGCCCGGAAGTTTTGAAGGTGGAGGAAGTCCCAACACCCAATCCGGGTCCCGGACAAGTACTCGTGCACGTGCGCGCGGTAGGCGTTAATCCCTACGACACGAGCATGCGAGCGGGAACGTACGCCGTTAAACCGCAACTCCCCTACACTCCCGGCTCAGACGCTGCTGGCGTGGTCGAATCGGTGGGCTCAGGCGTCACCAAGGTTAAACCCGGAGACCGCGTTTACACCGCACGCACGCTGTCCGGTGCGTACGCCGAATACACTCTCGCGCAGGAAAATCAGGTTCAACCGCTGCCGTATAACGTCGAATTTGCGCAAGGCGCAGGAATATGGGTGCCCTATGCCACTGCATATTACGCGCTTTACCATTCCGCGCAAGCGCACGCCAGCGAAACGCTCCTGATTCACGGCGCGAGCGGCGGCGTGGGCACTGCCGCACTGCAAATTGCACGCGCGATGGGTCTCGACATTTTTGGGACCGCCGGCACCGAGCCGGGTCTGGAGCTGATTAAGCGCGAAGGCGCAACCCACACTTTTAATCACACTAAACCAGGTTACGAGGACGAAATCCTGAAAGCCACCGGCGGAAAAGGCGTGGACATTATTCTGGAAATGCTTGCCAACGTGAATCTTCAAAAGGACCTGAAGCTCTTAGCGACCAATGGGCGAGTCATCGTAATCGGCAATCGCGGCGAAATTACCATCAACCCTCGCGATCTGATGCTCAGGCGCGGGTCCATTCGCGCTTTTACCCTCTGGGCCCTTACCGAGCAGGAAACCAAGGAAATTTATGCCGGGCTGAACGCCGGGCTCTCCGCCGGCATCCTGCACCCGGTGGTCGCCGAAGAAATCCCCCTCGTGGAAGCCGCGCGTGCCCACAAAGAGATTCTCGAGCCCGGCTCAGCAGGAAAAATGGTTCTGATTCCATAGCCACGCGCGTGGCCCAGGAAATTGTTAAGCGATAATCCAGAAAATACTTAGACAGATAAGTCTGAATGTTGTGGTGAATGTCCGTCCGGGGCCGCCGGATCGGAAATTTCTGCTCAGGCCGCCGCGCCAATTCGCCGAATCAAATCATCCTGCTGCTTCTTGCTTTCCGCGCCGATAGTAAACGCATCCAGCAGCCCAAGTGACAACGCATACTTCAACGCTTCATCCTGGCGCCCACTCAAATCGCCTTGCCCCAAAATCTTCATTCCTACAATGCCCTTCCCGGCCGCGCGCATCTCGCGCAATACAGTGACGACCGTCTCGGGGTCGGCGTCCATGTGCGAACCAATAGGATTGATGCGCACCAGATCAATTTCCACCCACGGCGACTTCGCCGCCGCGCGCAGAGCTTCAATGCTGTGGCACGAGCAGCCGTGGCTGCGAATGATGCCTTTTTGCTTGGCCTCGGAAAATACATCCATCACCCCACGGTAGCGCTCCGTCCAGTCGCCCTCCGTCACGCAGTGCATCAAGCAAATATCCAGATAATCCGTCCCCAATTCTTTACGAAAGCGATCCAGATCCGCGCGCGCCGAAGTGGCATCGCGCGACCACGTCTTCGTGAGCACCGTCACTCTATCGCGCGGCACGTGCTTCAACGCTTCCGCCACGTGCGGATGGCTGCCGTAAGAATCCGCCGCATCAAAAAATCGCAGCCCCTGTTCGTACCCGTTCAGCAGCAGCGCAGAAAGTCCCGCGACTCCCAAATCAGTCTGATTCGAGTGATGACCAGTACCCACGGTCCCGGTGCCCATCGCCAGCCGACTGGTCTTGATCCCGGTGTTACCCAGCGTCACGGTATCCGTCGCCGTAAACTTCCGCGGCAGCGGCTCGCTCAGAAACGCCGCTCTCGCCAGCATGCCCCCGCCCATCCATGCCGCGCCCAGTCCGCTCCCGGTCTGTCGAATAAAGTCCCTTCGCTTCCACTGTCTAATTTTCATAACCCGCTCCATACCGCCCGGGCGTCGCCCTGCACTGCTTGACCGCCAACATTCACCCTAACCGCAGCGCCTATTTTTATGGACGCCAGACCCGACCTTTTCGTTACCAAAAATTCAAGCCCTTTTTGAGCATCGCGATCCAGCATTACCCTGGATTTCTACCGTATTTTTTCCCCTCCCCTAAGCGAGGTTTTAGGCCGGTTTTGCACTATAATCATCCTCGCCGGTGCGCTCGCGTAGAAACGCTGTATCGGCATCCAGACTATCGTGCAGACCCCATCGTTCGTTCCACTGTTGGCCGCACAGAGCTCTTTCGGCCACCACTGGCAAAAAATCACTGATCGCACCTTTTCGGGCGTGTACCACGCCAATGGCTTCGATCTGGCAATGATGATTCCTTACTTCATCGTGCTTTTTATTCTGGCGCTGTATGGCCTGCACCGCTATTGGCTGGTCTACGATTACTACGCCTATTCTAAGAATGTTCCCGCGCCGCCGCCCCCGGTCACGGAGTGGCCGCGCGTCACCGTTCAGCTGCCCATTTACAACGAGCGCTACGTAATCGAGCGTCTTGTGGCGGCCGTCTCGCGCTTCGATTACCCTCCGCACCTTCTCGATGTGCAGGTTCTGGACGATTCCACCGATGAAACACAAGACGTGGCGCGCAACTGCGTCGAGCGTTTTGCCGCTCAGGGCATGCCCATAACCTACATTCATCGCAGCAACCGCGAAGGTTACAAAGCGGGAGCGCTGGAAAACGGCCTGAAAAGTTCCAAAGGTGAATTTGTAGCGATTTTCGACGCCGACTTCGTTCCCTCGCCGGATTTTCTGCCGCGAACGATTCCCTATTTCATGAATCCCAACGGCGGCACAGGTATCGGCATGGTTCAGACACGCTGGACCTACCTCAATACCGACTACTCGCTGCTCACCCAGGTGGAAACCATTTTGCTCGACGGCCACTTTGTCGTGGAGCATGGTGCGCGCTCCCGCCGCGGCACGTTTTTTAATTTTAATGGCACCGCCGGAGTCTGGCGCCGAAAAGCCATCGAGCAAGCCGGCGGCTGGCAGCACGACACCCTCACGGAAGACACCGATCTTTCTTATCGCGCGCAATTGAAAGGCTGGACATTTTTATATCTCCCGCACATCGAGTGCGCTTCCGAGCTTCCCGTGGATATGAACGGCTTCAAAGCTCAGCAAGCACGTTGGGCCAAGGGCTTGATGCAAACCGCCAAGAAAATTCTCCCCAAAGTGTTCAAATCGAACGTGCCGTGGCATGTAAAGTCCGAAGCCTTCTTCCACCTCACCGCCAACATCAGTTACCCGCTGATGGTGTTGCTTTCCACGATGCTGCTGCCCGCCATGATTGTGCGTTTCTACCAGGGCTGGATTCAGATGCTGGTGATCGACCTGCCATTGTTTCTGGCTTCCACATGTTCGATTTCGAGTTTTTATTTGGTGGCTCAGAAAGAGCTGCACCCCAAATCCTGGCATCGCACCTTTCTCTACATGCCATTTGTGATGGCCACCGGAATTGGTATTTCCGTGCGCAATGCGCAGGCGGTCATCGAAGCCATCGCCGGGAAGAAAAGCGAATTTGCGCGCACGCCCAAATACAACATCGCCGGCAAGCAAGGTTCCTACGCCAAGAAGTCTTACAAAAATAAAGCCGGATGGATGCCCTACGCGGAAATTTTCCTGGGTGTGTATTTCGCGCTTACTGTTGTTTACGCCGTGGCCAATGAAAACTACGCGACCGTGCCGTTTCTACTGCTCTTCGTATGGGGTTATCTGTACACCGGTTTCATGTCCCTAGGTCAAACCTACCTGGCGAATCTCCGCTTCGAAGTGGAAACGCCGGAAATGCGGCCTGCCGCCTCAGGCGCTCCCGGGTTCTAGGATCATCGCGTCTTGGTGGACGTTGATAGCGGTTCGTCACGGCGCGATCGCTGACAATAATTCCGTCCACACCGTCTTGTTCTTCCAATACGCCACGTGCGCCATAAGGGGAACCGCCGCGTCTCTGTCTTTTACGTTTTGTACCGCTACATCCGGAACCGGGTCGTCCTGATATCCGGGCAGGTCATAAAATTTCAAGTCTCCCGAAACGATATCGTTGCGCGAATACACATTGATCCATTTTAGCTTTCGAAATTTCGGATAACTCATAATCAATGGTTGCACCGTCGAAGCCAACCGCTCGCGAATGTGCAGAGTATCTTTCCCCTGAATCGTAAAAAGAAAAGCGGTTTTGTTCAGTGGAGAACCGAACGTCACCATGGTCGCCGTCCGCTCCGCCACCTGCAGAGCTCCTTCGCAGAGCCAGTCATCCAGCATCAATCGGTTCAAAGTGTCATACGCAATGACCGAGCCGAGCGAATGCCCCACCAACGCGATTTTGTCGTACTGAAATTCGGATGCAGCGCCCGGCTGGGCTTTCAGTTCATACGACGTGAACAGCGCCGACACCACCGAACGCGCCACCTCCTTGATTTCGCTTCGCACAGCGTCAAAGCGATCCAGCTTGTTCGGCCGCACATAAATCGCCACATCGCCCACGTACTGCACCATTATTTCTCGCACTTTGGCGCTGAATAGTATGAGGAACGGCCACACCCACGCCGGATTTGCCAGAAAATTGACCCAGCTCGGAAAAATCCAGCCATCAAAATATCGGCGCAATATTAGAACCGAGCCGAAAAATGCCCCCACATTGAGTAGAAACGTAAGTACGGAAAGAATTATGAACAACCAATGTCCCTGCAATCGCTGCTCAGATGACCGGAGCACCGCCCTGGCTATCATCGTGGCGCCAACTAAAAGTCCGGCTATCAGGATGATCAAGGTGGAAAAACCCTGCAGTTTCGCATGCGGCATTTTTTCGAACAGACACACAACCCAATTTCGTGCGCCCTCGATCCAACCCTGGGAATTTGCGCCTGTTATACAAGTACGAGCTATTGCCGATGATGCACTAGATGCGCCGTCGCTACTGCCGAGCCAATCCGCGTGGAGCATAACCGTCATTAAAGCCGCAGTGCCCAGAATATTCAGAATCGTATAGATCATCGCAATCCAGCAAAAGCCGCCCACGACAATTCTCCACGGGGTGGTCAGCTCTTGCGGTTTGCCCAGGTCGGCGACAAATAAAACCGCGCCAAAACTGAAGGCCACCGCGACCATGCAACTCGCCATCGCGCTGAGTTGCGGCCAGTGCGTCTTCAAAAACGCCAGCGGCGCAAGACCGGTTTGCGCGCTGGCGGAGACCAATATCACCGCGTTGATCACTGTCAGCGCCATCAGAATTAGCAGCGTCAAACATAGCCACAAAGGCGTCAGCCAGCGAACAGAGAAGGTGGCCATCCCTCCGAACATGGCTCGCTGAAAGCTTTTCACGCTATTTAGAATTCCGCGCAGCCCTCCGTCCCACAAAAAACTGACCACGTCCGTCAGTTGTGCCACTCCTTCGGTCTTAGGCGCCCAATAGGTTTCATAAAGATGCAGCTCATATTGTTTGAGCGGCTGCCCGGCTGCGTCTTTGTTTATTCCGTCGACGTCCAATTCAACCCTTTGCAATACCTGGTCGGCGATCTTTACCGTGCGCAAGCGCGGCTTGATCTGCGTCGGATTCGGCAGCACATCGAGAATCCCGTTCGCCAAGCTATCCAGCGTCTCAAAGGGAATCTGCTGTCCCATACCGTGCACTACCCACACCGCCCGCTTTTCACGAGGCGTTACGTCGACAGCCTCCAGAGAAGCCGCGAACTTTGCTATTCCCCGGCTTGGTTCGTCCGGGTCTTCAAACTTATCTTTGTCTTGCTCCTTAACCTTGGGCGTTTCGTCTTTGGAGTCAATCCAGTCATTAGCTGTCTTCTTCGGTTTTTCTGCGCGCGTTTTTTCGGCGCTCTCTTGTGTTGCTAAATCAATCGCGGCCGTTTTGGGCACCTCAACAGCTGGGGTTGTCGCCGCAGAAAGATCAAAAGCGTCATAGGTCAGTGGAGCTGCAATTTCATACGCTGACGGCAAGGGCTTGCTAGGAGAATTGGACATGGTAACCTCCTCGTTATGTTCCGCAGAGGTTAACTTCTTTGAAATTGTGCGTCAAACGAAACGAAGAATATTTCCGGAAACCGAGCATGGATGCCGTGACACGCATCAGCCAACAGCAAGCGCCATATTTCAGACGAATTCGATGGCCACAATTTCCGGGCTGCTCCCCACTCGCAGTGGCGGTCCCCACGTACCTGCGCCGGTCGAGGTGTACACCTGCATCTCTCCGAGGCGCTGTAGTCCGTAAACGAATTTGCCGTACATGCGCTCGGCGGCTAGCGTCCACGGCCAAAATTGCCCGTGATGAGTGTGCCCGGAAAGCTGCAGCGAGATGCCCTCTTCGGCGGAAACCTGCACATGATCGGGCGCGTGGGTCAGCAAAATGCTCGCTTGCGAGCGATCGAATCCCGTTCTTCGCAGTGTTTTGCGAAAGTGCTCGCCATGCGTGGCATCTCGATAGGTCACCCCGACGATCTGCAGACCATCCACAACTACTTTTTCGTTCTCCAGCACACGCACACCGGTAGCGGCCACCGCTTTTAAATATTTGGTGTGATCGGAAAATTCTTCGTGATTACCTTCCACAAAAAAAGCGCCCAGCGGGGACTTCAACATTTGCAAAGGTTCGGCCAGTCGCGTGAGATCGGCGGGCGTACCGTCGTACAAATCTCCCCCGATGAACACCACATCAGGATTCAGCCGGCAGACCATCTTTACCACTCGCCGCGAGAATCCAAACGCATGATAATTTCCCAGGTGTACGTCGCTAACTAAAACTGCCGTACGCCCGCGCCACGACTCAGGCAGTCTTGGGAGTTTCACGGCAATACGTTTTACGCGCGCCCATTCTCCATTGATGACTCCGTACACGCTGACGGCGACTGCCAACCCCAAAAAACTCAATGCAAAATAATGCCGTTCTATCCGTGCTCCGCCTAATCGCAACGCCAGATAAACCAGCCAGCACAGCACGCATGAGAAGAATGAGTAATTCGCAAATCCCAGCCACACCGCGGTAATGCGGTACACAACTCGCAAAACCACATTGGTGGTTCGGAACCCAATTAGAGATGTGGCCAGAAAGCTGACTGACAAAATACCCAGCGCAATCAGCAGCCGCCAGTGACGCAAAGGATCGAAATCATAAACGCCGGTTTCTCCTTCAATATTCGGCGCCCAAAAATAAACCCAGGTGAGAAAAAGAAATCCATGCACTGCAATTAAAACTGTTTGAAAGATAGTCAGAAATACAAAAAAGCGCCTGGGCAGTTCCATAGTCCCCAATCGAAATGCCTGTTTACGGCTATCTTTACCAGCGTATCACGCTGTCCAGAAAACCTTTGGCCGATGGACCGCAGAGGCTTTTGGGCCACAAGAGTAGTGCTGACCATAGCTGGGCGGGGGATTTTGGTTGCTGGGAATAATTCGGCTACAATCGCGGAGTAAGAGCACGCATCAGTTATCTGCGCAAATCTTGGATGGCGTTTTCGCATTTAGCTTAAAATTGTTTCTGAGAAACATCCCCGCTTGCCCCGGGCCGCATCACTGTGGTGGTAATTCAAGGAGAATCTGTGAGTCGTCGGGCCCCTGGCCACACGCAAGACTCCTGCGCTTCCGGTTTATTTTTCGCTCCTTTCCGATATCGCCCCAGTAATCTGGTTTGTCGGTTTCTACTCTCCACCGCGCTAGCCGGACTCTTTTTTGTCGTCTCTCTTGGCGCGCCGCAGGCCAATGCGCAGCAACGCCGCGAACGCGAACCGAACATCATTTACGCCGAGCGCCGCGCGCAACTTGCCGCACAAGCCGACGGCCCCATCATTCTGTGGGGTTTTACCGGCCGCGAAGAAGTCTCGCAGGCCAACATCTTTGCGCAGGAAGAGAACTTTTACTATCTCACCGGCCACAACGAAGAAGGCGCTGGGCTGATTATTTTCCCCGCTCCAAAACACGACAACGGTTCACCCGCGCCAGCAGGCTCGCCTGCCGCTGCAGGATCCTCCACCGCAGCGCACAACGATGCTTCGAACCCCCGCGAAATATTCTTCTTGCCCACCAAGGATCCCGCCAAAGAAAAATGGAATGGCGTACGCATGTCGCCCACCGATCCGGATATCACTGCACGAACCGGATTCGCCAGCGTCAAGCCTTTTGCCGAAATGCGCGCTGAGGTTGAGAAGCTCGCTAAGATCTACCCTGCCGTCTACACCATTCTTCCCTACGAAAAAGAACTGGGCGGGTTCCCGCATGAGAAACAAGTGGTCGACTGGCTCCAGGTCGCCGCACCTCAGGCCAAGGTGAGAGATATTCGCCAGAAAATTTATGATCTACGCGAAATAAAATCGCCGGGAGAGCTCGCCTTCCTACAAAAGGCCATCCAGCTTTCGCTGGACGCGCAACTGGAAGCCATGAAAATGATGCGGCCCGGCCTTTACGAGTATCAAATCGCCGCAAAAATGGTGGAAGTGCACGCCATGGGCGGCTCCGAAGCGGAAGGTTACGCCCCCATCGTGGGCGCCGGACCTAATTCCGTAGCGCTGCACTATGACAAGCTTTCACGAAAAATTGAGGACGGTGATATCGTCGTGCTCGATGTAGGCGCGCAATATTCCGGATATTCCGCGGACATTACGCGAACCTTGCCTGCCAATGGAAAATTCAGCGTCCGCCAGCGCGAAATTTACGACATCGTGCTGGGTGCGCAAAACGCCGCGATGGCCACGCTCAAGCCCGGAATTGATCTCTGCAAGAAAGGTGGCCACAGCGCCTACAAAGTTTCTTACGATTACATCAACTCGCACGGCAAAGACCTTCACGGCAAAACGCTCGGCCAGTATTACATTCACGGCCTCGGCCATGACATTGGCCTAGACGTCCACGATCCCGGCGAGTATTGCGAGCCATTGAAACCGGGCATGGTCATCACCATAGAGCCCGGCGTTTACATCCCAGAAGAAAATCTCGGCGTGCGCATCGAAGACGACGTGCTCATCACCCCCAACGGCTACAAGCTTCTCAGCGAGCGCCTGCCGCGCGACCCCGACCAAATAGAAAAAATCATGGCCGACGCCGCAAAAGACCGCCCCACAAATAAACCGTAATAACCAACTGTAGTGTGGTGTTAATTTACACATCCGCATCGAAGTTGTTTTGGGTTACTCAATCGCGTTGATTCCCGTGGAGTACTTCGACGATGTCTTTCCCTGCCGAGACGAAGGTTGTGGAACTCCGAAGGCGCTTCGAAGGTAAAGAGGCCATCTACGTTGAACAGGGCGCCCTGCGTGTGCGGGTTAGCGATATATGTTGGGACGCCGGCAAACTCGGCATAACCGCGAAAGTTGAGGAGATCGCGACAGCTGGCTTTCCAGTCGGCGTGTTCCATGAATCCCAAAGGGAGGACTCAAATCCGCTGTCCTGGAATATAGGAGTTGGTTACTTAACCACGTTTTTCAAACACACCTGGCGTATGGGATATGGAGGTTGGAGCATGTTTTTCTCCCCCGAAATCGTTGATGGTGTCGTAGTACTTGCCCGCGAGTTTCCAGAGAATCTCCATCCCTTTCAGGGGTACCGGGAGGTCCTGAAATATCTCGACGATCACTACGCTCATGAGCCAACTGAACGCGTGTTCTCCGTAGGCTGAAGTAAATCCGCCGGGAACATCTGCGCGTTGGACAATTCCCAATCGTTCCATGGAAAACCCGACCGCGCCGACAGGGTCGTGATACATCTCTATCCAGAAACGCTTGCCGGGTGGAATATCCGGAATGCTTGCTATACGCTGACGCCTGATTTTATTCACATGAATCAAACTATGAAGCTCACCCAGGTCGATCCGTCTCTTTACAATCCTGATTTGCGCCCGATTCCTCCGGAGGAGCGCACTTGGGGCACCTACAACTACGCATCGTTGTGGGTAGCCATGAGCGTTTGCATTCCCACATATATGCTGGCGTCCGGACTGATCGCCGGTGGCATGAGTTGGCTGCAAGCCATTCTGACCATTCTTCTGGGTAATTTAATTGTTTTGATTCCCATGCTGTTGAATGCGCACGCGGGGACACGCTACGGCATTCCGTTCCCAGTATTTGTACGCGCATCGTTTGGTGTGCGCGGTGCGAATGTCCCGGCACTATTGCGCGCGCTTGTGGCCTGCGGTTGGTTCGGCATCCAGGCGTGGATTGGCGGGCAAGCCATTTACGCGATGCTGCTCGTCATCTGGCCCGGAGCCGCAACTTTTCAGGGCAGCATGTGGATCTGCTTTTTCCTTTTCTGGGCCATCAACATGATGGTCATCTGGTATGGCATCGAAACAATCAAACTCCTCCAGGGTATTGGCGCGCCATTCATGCTCGCAGTGGGACTGCTTTTACTTTTCTGGATCACCCGCAAAGCCGGCGGGTTCGGACCAGTGTTGCGAACGCCAAGCAAATTTCACAGCACTTCAGACTTCATGCGCTTTTTCATTCCATCGTTAACCGGCATGGTCGGTTTTTGGGCTACGGTGGCGCTGAATATTCCCGACTTCACCCGCTATGCCAAATCGCAACGTGCTCAAATCGTCGGACAAGCGCTGGGCTTGCCCACAGCAATGACCCTGTATTCCTTCATCGGCGTTGCGGTTACTTCCGCATCCGCGGTGATTTTTGGCGAAGCCATCTGGGATCCCGTTGTTTTGCTTGGACGATTCAATCAGCCGGTCGTGGCTCTAATCGCACTTGTGGCTCTACTCCTTGCCACGCTGAACACCAACGTAGCCGCAAATGTGGTTTCTCCATCCAATGATTTTTCCAATTTGCGCCCCAGCCTTATTTCCTTCCGTACCGGCGGCCTGATCACCGGGGTGGTGGGCATTCTGATGATGCCGTGGAAACTGCTCCGCGATTTCAGTTCGTACATTTTTGGCTGGCTGGTAGGTTGTTCGGCTCTGCTCGGCCCCATTGCCGGAATCATGATTTGCGATTATTACCTGGTGCGGCATCGTAATCTCGTCGTCCAGGATTTGTACCGAAGAGGCGGCACGTATGAATATCAGCGCGGCTTCAATCCAAAAGCCATCGTCGCATTGGTCGCGGGAGTCACCATCGCGTTGATCGGCCTCATGGTGCCAACCTTGCGCTGGCTTTACGACTACGCCTGGTTTGTCGGCTTCCTAATTTCCGGTGGCTTGTATTTTCTATTGATGCAGCGCCAAACCTCTGCATCGACGTAGTCCGCGGAATCTCAATGTGATCGTGAGACGCACGTTTAAACACTTCACTGGCGCAGAGAACCGCCTTGAATCGCGTTAATCAAACTAAACCGTCGTGGCTTTAGGTTCCCACTGGCGACTTACGGGCCGCGTCACATACGAGACCGCGAGGAGCGCAAGCAGTATCACCGGAGCAAACGTCTTCGCGCCATCGTTTGCAAAGTAGTGCGCAATGACTGCACAAATCCAAGCGAATGTGAATCCCGCATAGGCCCACTCCTTGAGTTTAGGCATTCCGGGAACAAGCAACGCGATCGCGCCAAGCGGCTTGGCGATCCCCAGAATAATGCGCAGCTGCTGTGGATATCCGGCGCGTGCAAATCCCTCGACCGCCTGCGGACTGCCCGATAAATAAGCGAATGCGGCCATGAGTGACATCACGGCCACCAGGCCAGTGCTCACCCAATATGCGATTTTGCGTGCCATACGGTTAGGTCTCCTCCGTTAGCGAGGGTAACAAGTTAGCGCCGTTCTCTTGACCGGCACTGCGAGACACGCAAGCAGTCAATGTTTTGGCGCGGCGCTGAAAGGGCAGCCGTCCGGCCACCTCTCTAGCGTCGGCCTAGACTTTAGACGAATTCACGCCTCGGCGGTAGTCGACAATGACGGCCCGAACTACCCGCCAGCGCTGCTATGGGTTTTTCGCCGGTCTTGTGTTGACGCAGCACCTCCGAAGACCCGTCACGTTCTCGCGGGATGCATTTTTTGCTCTTCTATCTTCCTCGTTCGGTTACATTGGCTGCCTGCGCGTCTCGTCTAGGGAAAGAGGTCGCCTTCATTTCCGAAGTTTTTCTAGCAAGGCAGAGCTTTCGGACTCACCCAGAGCGCCCTTGCGATGTAGTACACGAATCAGTTCTTTCAGAATATTCCGTGAATGCACGTCAACAACACTCGAAGAAGCGGCTGGCGCTCCTGACCCGACCGATTCAAGTTCTGGCTGTTTATCCCCGCTCAGCTCGCTCAGCCACGCTTCGAGTAGGAGGGCGTGGGGCTGTTCAGTGACGGTGAAGCACAAACCCATGCCCAATCCGACGGTGGAATACACTACGCTACCCTAGGTCTCGAATGTTTGGATGCCCCGTCTAATCTTGACCGCCAGCAAAGTTCCGGGGGCGAAGGGGCTAATGCAATCGACGTAGCAACCTCTTCTTGCAATGTCTGTGACCCGTCCACTGATTCGCGTATTACCTTGGATATCGATTACTTCCGCATCACGGGAAAAGGGGTAACGCGGGCTCTGACGGTGTTCCTTCACCTCCACCGGAGTCTCTATCGCATTTTTCTCTAATTCAATCATCTGTCAGTTGCTCGAATGAGCGTGGTTGCGTCGAAATGCAACTGCAATTGGAACCAACCAGATCCAGTCACATTGCATGAATCTAATAAACGGGTCGTGTTTATTCGAAGTCAAACCTCAAATGGAAATGAAACGGGGCCGCTTTGTCAGCGGAAGAAGGGGTAAATGTATTTTACCCAGAAAAAATGAATATCTCCGGACACTTCGACCAAAGTGGCTAATGGGCTACCCCGGCTTACCAGGCCCTTACAACCGAAATGCGGAAAATTCAGGAAACCGATGCGTTACTTGGAGAGTAGGCCGAGATGGCTGGCGACGCACAGCCATTCTCCATTTTTGAGGATCCACGTGTCGGTGAAACGCCCACGGTGTTCGTAGTGCTTGCCTTTGTTGGTTCCCTTTTCATGGGTTGCGCCGGTAACGACGACGGTGTCTCCGTGGCGGTGCAGTTTCATGTCTTCTGAGACTTCCACGGTCAGTTGATCGGAGACATCTCGGATATTAGCCAGGAATTGCGCCTTGGAAAGCACCGCGCCGTCGTAATCGGTGAGCACAAAATCTGGATCCAGTATTTTTTCCATCGCGCCGGCGTCATGCTGCAGTTGCATTTGATTCCATAGATTTTCGAGCGCGATGATTTTGGATTCGTCATTGGCACTCTGAGAACAAATTGCACCTGGTAGAAAAACGAGAACTAGAATGCAGGGCCACACTCGGCGCATGGGTCTCTTTTCCATACCACTCAGAAATTCGTCGGAATCACAGCCTCCGATTTCCAAAGATGGTAGCTGATTTATACTACGTTTGCGAAGCGTGCGATTTTTTTCATGTATCTCTTTCATTTTTTTAATGACAAATAAATGTTGTTAACAGCTTTTTACGCAACTTCGAACTGGTCTCCGCATCGAATTTAATAACTAAACGAATTTAAACTATTCCGCCGCAACGCGTGCAGTGTCCTGCGCGCAACGGCGCACGGAAAATAAAAAGGAGCTGTTTATGAAAATGTCGAGAATCTCAACACTGCTGTTTGGTACCGCGCTGCTGTTTTCTTCGGCCGCACTCGCCGGGGGAAATAATCGAGGAAAACTTGCGTTGACTGACAAGGTCGTTGTCGATGGCCAATCCATCGCACCGGGCGATTACCGGGTGGAATGGGATGGCAGCGGTCCGGCGGTGCAAGTGAAACTTTTGCAAGGTAAAGAGACCGTGGCCACCTTGTCCGCCCATTTGACCGAGCAGGCCAGTCAAAATCCTCAAGATGCCTATAGCACTCTCGCCGAGCCAGATGGCTCCAGAGAACTAACGGCAATTTACCCTGGCGGAAAGCGCGTTGCTTTGGAGTTCGACCACAACGCAGCCGCCGGCGCCCAGTCGGGAAACTAACTCACGGCAAGGAAGCTAGACTGAAGTACCGCCCATTCCTTCCCGGCCCAGCCGGAAGGAATGGGTTTTAGTTTTTGTGAGTGTCATGACGCTGCGCCTCGCCACCCGAAAATTCAAGAATTGTTATTCTCATCCGGCATCTGACAGGCGGCTGATTGAGCGCTGCCGGTGGTTTCGTGGTATCCCTATAATCACGACTATGACAACCCTGCGCTTTACGCTGTATTTGCTACTGGCGGTCTTCGCGAATGCGGCGGCGCTTCGTGCCACGCCTTCCTTTCTCGCTAACGCGTGTGTACCAACGAATGCTCAAGATGGTTCTGCTCCACTGTTACCATCGACCCAACAAACTGAAACGCGGCAAGGCCCCGTAGACGCTCCTTCCGATGTTATCGGCAAACAATTAATTCCAGACTTCGCCGAGATAACTCCGACGCTCTACAGAGGCGCCCAACCGCGCAAACATGGTTTTGAGGCCGTGGCCAAGATGGGAGTCCAAATCGTCGTCGATCTGCGCGGAGATCGCAAAGGCGAACGCAAAGAAGTGACCAGTCTGGGCATGCAATACGTTCCCATGCATTGGGAGTGCTCATTTCCTAAGGACAGAATTTTTGCGGAGTTCCTCACCCTGATCCGAAAAAACCCTGACAAGAAAATCTTCGTTCACTGTCGTGTTGGTGATGACCGCACCGGAATGATGATCGCCGCCTATCGCATGGCCGAGCAGGGATGGAGCCCGAAGCAAGCGATGAAGGAGATGACGGAGTACGGATTTAACCTCCCTCATCGGCGCCTGATCTGCCCGCGTTTGTCTGAATATGAGGAGCACTTTCCCGAACACTTTGCGACTAAGCCCGAGTTTGAAGAACTTCGTTCTACAAAACCGAGCCAGCTCCCTGAAAGCCCTGCTGCATCGCAGCCAGAATCTCCCGCGACACAGGAACCACCCGCACAACCTCTTCTCTAGAGAAGGTTCCGAAATCCCTCAAGTGCTTTCGCGGGGGCTTTTGGAATTACGCCAGCTTCTTTTCTCGCCTGTACGCATCGAATTTCTCCAGGAACCGATCGATGTCTTTTTTCTGCAAATAGTACGGCGTGGACAATCGCAGCTTGTTGGGGTCGGCGCCGCGGATACGAATTTTGTGCGTGTGCCATAGCCAGTTCTCCAGATCCATGCGCGGAACCGGCGGCACATTTACGGTGATGATCGCGCAACGGAGCGCGGCATCCGGCGACGTCCAGGAAATTGCGCCCCGCTTGCTCATTTCCGCGAGCATGTAGTCGGCCAGAGCGCGGTGGCGGCGTTCGATGCGCTCAAGGCCAATGTCATTGGCCATCTTGATGGCGGCGCGCAGCCCCCAAAGCGCGGGCACGTTGGAGCTGCCGATGCGCTGGAATCGCTCCGCACGAATCTTGGTGTCATCCCAACCCTCCGTGGCAATGGTGTTCCACAGGCGGTCAATCACTTCGTCGCGCACGTACAGAAAGCCGGAGCCCTTGGGCGCTTGCAGCCATTTGTGCGGGCTGGAACTGTACATGTCGCAGCCAATGTCGTGCACATTGAAACGCGTCATGCCCGGAACATGTGCGCCGTCCACCGCGGTGAGAATGCCTTTGGAATGGGCCAACGCGCAAATTTCCTTCGCTGGCAAAACCACGCCAGAAAACGTAGTGATGTGGCTGAAAAAGATAACCCGAGTGCGCGGTGTGATGGCCTCGTTGAAAAGGTTGAGCACTTCGGCAGTATTTTTCACCGGCCGCGGCAACGTGATTTTCTTAACCACGATGCCGTAACGTTTGGCTTTGAGGTTCCAGGGATGTTCGCCGCCGGGATGCTCCTGATCGGTCATCAGCACTTCGTCACCCGGCTTCATGTCCACGCCATTGGCGATGTAACTGTTGGCTTCCGTGGCGTTGCGCAGTAGCGCGATCTCGTCGCGATGGCAGCCGACGAACGCGGCCAACGGATCGCGAAACTCGTTCCATGCGGCATAACCCCAGATGGGATAATCCTCGGGGTCCTGTTGATCCATCTTTTCAGTAGCGTTGTATCCGTCGAAGATGGCGCGCAAGACCGGCGCCGGACTGGAGCCTACAGTGCCGTTATTCAAATAAATTTCGTCGGTGGGAATTAGAAATTGCTTGCGCAATTCCGCCCAGTAAGCTTCCTCGTTCTTGTCGAAGAGCGCCCGATCGGGTAACGCGGACGGCGTATCCGCAGGTTGAGCCAGCAGATTCCCACGGAAGGCGAGAGTTGCCGCCAATCCCGTGGCACCAGCAGTGAGGAAGTTGCGGCGGTCGAGCATGTCACCTCCTGAGCGAACAATAATAGTTTTGATGGAAAATATTCCAGCGCACAGCGACTGCGAATTGTGTGCACCTTCACAGCGGAATGCAACCTATTTCCTCATTTCTTCCAACTGAATCTCGGCATGTGGGTAGTGATATCTCTATAATCAGGAATATGACAATTCCGGGCTATTCACTTTATTTGCTACTCGCGGTCTGCACGAATGCAGCGGCGCTTCGTGCCACGCCTTCCTTTCTCGCCAACCTTTGTGTACCAACGAATGCTCAAGATGATTCTGCTCCACCGTTACCATCGACCCAACAAACCGAAACACAGCAAGCCCCCGTAGACGCTCATTCCGACGTCATCGGCAAACAATTAATCCCGGATTTCGCTGAAGTAACTCCGACGCTCTACCGCGGTGCCGAGCCGCGCAAGCATGGTTTTGAGGCCTTGGCGAAGATGGGAGTCCAAATCGTCGTCGACCTGCGCGGAGATCGCAAAGGCGAACGCAAAGAAGTGACCAGTTTAGGCATGCAATACGTTCCCATGCATTGGGAGTGCTCATTCCCTAAGGACAGAATTTTTGCAGAGTTCCTCACCCTGATCCGAAAAAACCCTGGCAAGAAAATCTTCGTTCACTGTCGTGTCGGTGATGACCGCACCGGAATGATGATCGCCGCCTATCGCATGGCCGAGGAGGGATGGAGCCCAAAGCAAGCGATGGAGGAGATGACGGAGTACGGCTTTAACCTCCCCCATAGGCGCCTGATTTGCCCGCGTTTGTCTGAATATGAGGAGCACTTTCCCGAACGCTTTGCGACCAAGCCCGAGTTTGAAGAACTCCGTTCTACAAAACCCGGCCATCTTCCTGACACACCTACACCGGAACCAGTAGCGATAAAGGAACCACCGTCACAGCCCCCACTGTAGATTTTGGTGCAACGATATCGCTGAGCCACGCGATACGATTGACCGCGCGGAATGGGGGCATTTATACTGTTGATTCAGCGCCGGGCTGGTTCCGGCGTCCCTCGAGTGATTTCGCGGGCCCTTTTGGGAATGCAGCCGCCCGGCGAAATTTCCGATACTACATTTGAATGGGAGATTATGAGCAGCACAAAAGCCACACAACTTCGCCCCGGCATGGTTATCCAGCATGAAGGGCAGCTCTACACGGTTTTCAGCGTGGATCACCGCACTCCGGGCAACAAACGCGGCTCCATGCAGACCCGCATGAAGAATCTGCGCACAGGAACGATGATCGATTATCGCTTTCGTGCGGAAGAATTTGTCGATCGCGCCATCCTCGACGAAGTGGAGTTTGAATACCTGTATAGCGAAGGCGACGAATTTCATTTCATGAACACCAAGAATTACGAACAAATGCAGATGACCCGCGACGAACTGGGCGAGACGGTCTTTTATCTGATTCCCAATACCATCGTGCATGTCGAATTTTTTGAAGAAAAAGCCATCGGTATAAATTTGCCGGATACCATGGAAATGAAAGTGGTGCAGACCGAGCCGACGCTGCAGAAAGCCACCGCGAGCGCGGTGGGAAAGCCGGCTACCCTGGAAACCGGCCTGGTAATTCAGGTGCCGCCGTTTGTAAATGAAGGTGACCGTGTAAAGGTGGACACCACCGAAGCGCGTTATGTGCAGCGCGTGGAGTAATTTTGATTAGTATCGAGTTTCGCGACTGAGATTTCGCGATTGAGTTTCCGCCTCCGCAGCTAGATGTGGTTTTAATCTAGAAGAGGCTGTTAAACGCCGGTTGATTTTTATCAGCCGGCGTTTTGTTTTTGGTGCGATACAAAAAAATGCTGCTGATTGAAACCACAGATCGATTACTGGTCTTCCCACGTGAAAGACCCCACCCTCCAGAAATCCGAGGGTGGGGCACCCTCCGCGTAACCATCAGCCGCAATAGGATGCTATACGGCGCGTTTGTTTGTGATTGCGGTTGGCTCGCCGAAGACGCGCGCGAAGATCGCGTCGACGTGACGGAGCTGGCGCTTCAAATCAAAAGTGTGAGCCAGTGCGGCGGCATCCAGATATTTTGTGACGCGGCTATCTTTGGCAACGCGCTCGCGAAAACTTGATTCTGTTTCCCACGCGGCCATGGAATTTTCCTGCACCGTTTTGTACGCGTCGTCGCGGGGCATGCCTTTTTCCACCAGATCCAGGAGCAACTGTCCGGAGAAAACCAGGCCGTGCGTCAATTCCAGATTGCGCAGCATGCGTTCGGGAAAGACACGCATGTCCGCAATGATGGTAGTCATTTTGGCGAGCATGTAATCCACCAGGATCGTGGAGTCCGGCAAAATAATGCGCTCGACCGAACTGTGGGAAATATCGCGCTCATGCCAGAGCCCGATATTTTCAAATGAGGCGATCAGATTGGAGCGCACGATGCGCGCGAGGCCGCAGATTTGCTCGCAGTTCACCGGGTTGCGTTTGTGCGGCATAGCGGAGCTGCCGCGCTGCTCGCCGCCGAAAGGCTCTTCGGCTTCGCGCACTTCGGTGCGCTGCAGGTGGCGAATCTCCAGCGCGATTTTTTCTAGCGTGGCGCTGATCAGCGCGAGCGCGCTGAGGTACTGCGCGTGGCGGTCGCGTTGAATCACCTGCGACGCGACGGGCGCGGCGATCAATCCGAGGCGTTGGCAAATGCGCTCTTCGATATCCGGGCCGAGGTGCGAGGCATTTCCCACCGCACCGGAAATTTTGCCTACCGCCATTTGTGCAGCAGCATCGCGAAAGCGCTGCTGGTTACGCTCGTTTTCCGCGTACCAATTGGCGATTTTCAAGCCAAACGTGATGGGCTCGGCGTGCACGCCGTGCGTTCTTCCGATTTGCGGCGTGGAACGAAATTCCTGGGCGCGTTTGGCGAGCGCATCGCCAAATTTTACGAGCGCGGCTTCGATTAATCTGGATGCCTCGCGGACCTGCAGAGCTTGCGCGGTATCGACCACATCATTGGAGGTCATGCAGTAGTGAAACCAGCGCGCCGCGGCGGGATCGCCAATCGATTCGCCGACGGCCATGGTGAACGCAATCACGTCATGCTTCACGCGCGACTCCAGCTCCTGAATGCGCGCGACATCAATCTTGGCATTGGCGCGAATCTTCTCCGCTGCTTCCTTTGGCACGTCCCCGGCTTCCGCGAGCGTTTCGGTCGCGGCCAGCTCAACCTCGAGCCACTTGGCGTATTTGTTGGCGTCGCGCCACACGGCGCCCATTTGCTCGCGGGTGTATCGTGGGATCAACTTTTAGCTCCTGATATTGGTCAACGCAGCGAGAGTTCCGCGCGCAAATCCACCGTAATGATACGGTATTTCAAACCACCACGCGACTTCCGCCGCTCGGCACACCAAGCTATTGCAACGGCCGGCTTTGCGGTATTCAAATAAAGCGCCAAATTGAGCCGCCAGGAGCTTGGCGGACCTAACCGCGAGGCCAAAAACCTGTCTAAGGATACGAATGAACGAAAGCGTTGAGAGCGTCCGGGCAGCCGACGCCATTGCTATCGAGCGCACGCTTGCCGGCGATCGCGACGCTTTTCGCGTTCTTGTGCAGCGCCATAGCGCCACCATTTTTAGGCTGGCGTACCGGCTGACCGGCAACCATCACGACGCCGAGGAAATTGTGCAGGAGGCGTTTTTGCGTGCTTATCAAAAACTTGAACAATTTGCGTCGCAGGCGAATTTTGCCACCTGGGTGTATCGCATTGCGGCGAACTACACCATCGACCGCATGCGCCAGCGCAAGCAGGAAGATGCCCGGCGACAAGCTCCGAGTGCGGAGATGACCGATGACGTGGAGCAGGATCCACTGCGACAGGTTCCCGATGCAGCGCCGACTCCGGAGCGGCTCACACAGAGCGTGGAACTGCGAAAGCAGATGCAAAATGCGCTGAACAGTTTGACTCCCGCGGAGCGCATCGCTTTTGTGATGCGGCATTGCGACGGTTGCGGAATTGAAGAAATCGCGGCGGCGCTGAAATCCAATTCGGGCGCGGCAAAGAACACAGTTTTCCGCGCGGTGCACAAGTTGCGGCAGATGTTGGAGCCGCAACTTGCGCCGCGCGCGACGGCCAGAGCCATGGGAACGGAATCATGAAGCATTTAACCGAAGAACAATTGATCGCTTATCAGGATGGCGAGACTGCCGGGCGCGAAGCTGCCGCAGGGCACATCAACTCTTGCGCGGAATGCCAAGCGGAATTGAATCGGCTCGCGGAAATGCTCGCGGCTTACCAGGCCCTGCCGGTTCCGGACCCGGGCGAAGACTACGGCCGGGGTGTTTGGCAACAGATTGCGCCACGACTCGAGGAAAAGCGCAGCCACTGGTGGCAGATGTTTCTTGAGCCACAAAGATTGACGGCGGCCGGACTGGTTGCCGCGCTTTTGCTGATTGCTTTTCTGGTTGGGCGCGTCAGCAAGCGCGTGACTCCGGTGGGTGGAGAAGTGACAACTACGGCGACCGCTGATGAGGCGCGGGTGCGTGAGCGGGTGTTGCTGCTGGCAGTGGGCGAACATCTGGGACGATCCGAGATGGTGCTGATGGAGATTGCGAACGCGGAGCCCGAAGGTGCAAGCGTGAAGCAAGTGAACCTCTCATCGCAGCGGCGCCGCGCCGAAGAATTGCTCGACGAAAACCGGTTGTACCGGCAGACCGCGTTGCAGGAGGGCGATACGGGCATCGCCAATGTGCTGGACGAATTGGAGCGGGTGCTGCTGGACGTGGCGCACAGTCCGGGGAACGTGACGCCTGCGCAGTTCAAGTCCATCCGGCAGCGTATCGATGACGACGGGCTGCTGTTTAAGGTTCGGGTGCTCACGCAAGAAATTGAACGGCGGGAAAAGACAGGAAAGCAGGGGCCGGCGGAAAGCGGCTCTGCGAAATTCGAAAGGAATAATCTGGCATGAGCTTGAACAAATCACTTCGAGTGACGACATTTATATTCGCGGGTGCGTTCTCAGTGCTGGCGCGACCGCTCGGCGCGACTACGTGGAGCGGCTGGCAAGATTTTGTGCAAACGCCCGAAAACGTTATAGCGGAATCCGCCGAAGCTCAGAATAACGGTGAGATGCAAAGCGAACGCGAGCAGGAACAACGTGACCGCGAACAAGAGAAGCGCGACAGGGAGCAAGAAAAAAAGGATCGCGACCAAGAACGCTTGGATCGACTGGAAGAGCTGTATGACAACGGACGCGAAGCTCTGGATGACGAAAAATACGAGCAGGCCCGCGATAAATTCGCGGCACTGGCGAAGGCCAATGGACCGCAAACGGATGCGGCGCTCTACTGGCAGGCTTATGCCGCCCAGCGTCTAGGACAGCGCGAGGCAGCTCTAGCTGCGCTCGCCGATTTGAAGGCTCGTTTTCCGCAAAGCCGCTGGCAGAGAGATGCCGGCGCACTCGAAATTGAAGTACGGCAAGGCACGGGACAACCGTCACGTCCGGAATTGCAGGGCGACGAAGAATTAAAAATGCTGGCCATTCAAGGGTTAATGAATAGCGATCCGGAACGCGCCATGCCAATGATTGAAAAAGTTTTGCAAGGCCCGGCGTCGCCCAAGGAAAAATCGAAGGCCATGTTCGTCCTGGCGCAGAGCGGTTCTCCACAAGGCCGGGAAATTATCGGGCGAATTGCGCGCGGACAAAGTAATCCGGAGCTGCAAAAAAAGGCAGTGGAATATCTCGCGATATTTGGCGGCCCGGAAGCGCGGAAAACCATGGCGGAGATTTATGCCTCCACCGCGGATCCTGCGCTGAAGCGCTCCATTTTGCGCAGCTACATGATTGGCGGCGACAAGGAGCGATTGTTCGCCGCGGCTAAAAGCGAGAAAGATCCAGCGCTGCGACGCGAAGCGATTCGCCAACTAGGATTAGTTCACGGCGAGCAGCAATTGGAGCAGCTGTATCGAACGGAAAATACTCCGGAGATCAGGCGGGAGATCTTGCAGGCGTTTTTCCTGGCCGGCGACGTAACCAAGATGTTGGAAGCCGCAAAAAACGAGAAGGACCCAGACTTACGGCGCGCGGCGGTGCGCAACCTCGGGTTGGTTCGTTCCGATGAATCCAGCAAAGCTCTGGCAGAGATTTATGCACGGGAAACCGATCGCGGCATTCGCGAAGAAGTTTTGAACGCGTACTTCCTGCAAGGAAACGCCGGGGCGATTGTGGCCATTGCCAAGGCCGAAAAAGACCCGGGACTCAAGAAAAAAGCGGTGGAAAAGCTGGCGCTGATGCACTCCAAGGAAGCGTCGGATTACATGATGGAGCTGTTGCAGAAATAGGTGAAAGCTATGAAAACGGTTACGCGGTTAAGCAAATCTTCGCTAATCGGACTGTTGATTTTATTGGCGGCCAGCGGTGGCATGAGCATCACGAAACAAAATGAGGTACCCCGTGGCGACACGGGCGAAGGCGATTTGCCCCGGGTCGAGAACGCCAAGGTGGAGACGCGCAACGTTACAGGAACGCTTGCTGACATTATGGTTGAACTCGAGAAGAATGCGACAAGTCCCGTTTGGGTCGGCTTCCTGATGCCGGCCGTTGCAGGACAGCGTACAACTTGTTGCGGAAATGATAGCGATTCAAGTACCCCATGGTGTGGAAAATGCCTGCTCGAGACGGACCGCGACGGCCGGCGTGGAACGAAAGTTGGGAATGACGCTAACCACACGGATAGTCAAAGTGGCGGGAATCATGGCATTGTGAGATTAGAAGGCAGGCAACGTCTCATCGTACTTTTCCGGCTGCAAGACAAACACCTCACGCGTATGGCTGTGGCTTCTGAAGAATGCGTTCTGGATGCCGGCGGATTGCCGTTCGTCTGGCTCACGGGAGTGAAAGCCCCGGATAGCGTGGCATTTCTTAGTGGTCACGTTCGTGAGGGGTTTGCAAATGGGGGTGAGAAACATTCTATCGGCAACGAAGCGCTGATGGTGATGGCGTTACACGACGGGTCGGAAGCGCAAGCGGCGCTCGAGTCTTTCACCGCGCCGACGCAACCGGAAGAGTTGAGAAAACAGGCGGCGTTCTGGCTTGGAGTAGCGCGCGGCATAGAAGGATTTACTGCGTTGCAGCACATGGCGAAAAGCGATCCTTCAAGCGAGGTGCGCGGGCATGTAGCGTTCGCGTTCTCGGTAAGCAAGGAACCGGGGGCGTTGGAAGAAATGATTCGCATGGCGCACGACGACGAGAGCGGGCATGTACGGGGGCAGGCAATTTTCTGGCTGGCGCAGAAAGCCGGTAAGCGCGCGGTAAGCGCAATCGACGGTGCCATCGCGAACGATCCAGATACGGAAGTAAAGAAAAAGGCGGTTTTTGCGCTGAGCCAGTTGCCGAAAGACGAAGGTGTGCCGAAGTTGATTCAAGTGGCGGAAAATAACCGCAATCCGGAAGTGCGCAAACAAGCGATGTTCTGGCTGGGGCAATCACAGGATCCGCGAGCGCTAAGTTTTTTTGAAAAAGTTCTGCTCAAGTAGTTCTTCGATACCTCAACTGAAATAAAAATCGGTTCCACCGCGTGCGGCTCGAAGCTCGCTGCCGCGTTCGAATGATCAATGTCGGCGCGTCGACAACTGCACGAAATGTCGGCGTGACGACAATTGAACAAAATGTCGTCGTGTCGACAATTGCACTTGCCAGCATCCAGCAGTGTTCCACGTGAAACAAAGAAATCTTATTCGTCTTATGAAAACGCCGTTTCACGTGAAAGGGATTTCGTTCGAACGTGAAAGTCATTCGAATGCGCGGCTCGTTCGAACGGCCATGGCGTTCGAATGATGTGTGCACCGTGAATATCTATCGGATTGTTTCACGCAACGCGGTGAAGGAATGAAGAGGAAGAGTTTGGGAAGACCGGCGGATGGGGGTATTGGGTGGTGCGAGGAAGTGAAGAGAGATTTCTCCACTGCGCAAGGCGACTCGTTCGCGGACGAACGGGGGGAAAAGGCCTCGGCTTGCTTCGGTCGAAATGACCGTTGGGAGTAGGGAAACGGGACGTGGTTGGTGACTCGGACGGCTTAGTCGCCGGTGGGGTTGGAGCGCATGTAGCGCCAGGGGTTGACGGGGGCGTTGTTCATGCGGACTTCGTAATGGACGTGCGGACCGGTGGAGCGGCCGCTAATGCCGGTGTAGCCGACCACCTCGCCGCGCTTGACGCGTGCGCCTGGGATGGCGGAGAAGGCGGAGAGATGCGCGTACCAGGTGGTGATACCGAATCCGTGGTCGATCACTACCAAGCGGCCGTAGCCGGTGTGAGTTTCGGCATTGATGACGACACCGTCAGCGGTGGCATGCACGGGCGCGCCGTATTCGGAGGCCACATCCACGCCGCGGTGAAACGCGCCTTCCCCGCTAAAGGGGTCCATGCGTTCGCCGAAGCTGTCGGTAATGTGGCCCATGACCGGCCAGATGGATGGCGTATAGGTCGAATCGGCAAAGCTCATAGCGGGCATCAGGCGCAAACTGGCGCTGGAGACGGCGATCACGGCGGCGTTGCGTTTCAGAAAAGTGTATTGCTCGATGGAGCGGTCGAAGCTGTCCTGGGCATTGGGCGGATCATCCGGCTCGTCGAAGGCTGCGGGGTGATAGCGAAGCACGCCGTAGGTCATGGCTACTTCGGTGGCTAGAGACTGCAGCGAGTCAAGGCGCTGGTTGGTGTCGACCACCGTACCTTGCAACTGCTTATACTGTTTTTTGAGAGTCTCCTGGTCGTGACGAAGAGCGTTGTAGTTACCGACCTTCCACAGCATGCGCGAGTAAGAACCTACCGCCGCAACAACTGTGAGAGTGCCAATAAGGGCGAGAACTGCCAAGGCGTGCAATTGGTAGGCAGGAATAATCATTTTACGCATCTTGCCAGGCGTGGAGGCGATATAAAAAGTGTAGTTCTTGCCGGACATACTAATCCTCAGTTTTGCTACACCGCGAGGCGCTGCCAACTCCCGCCGCAAGCAACTCTAATCTTAGCAAATCCGAGCGACGGCTGGGTTTACTCGCTGGGGCATACTAGAATCGGGGGGTGTTAGAGTCAATCCTGTATTTGCCTGTTCGTGGGCCAGGGTGCGGAAAGCTGTTCCCTGTCCTTTGGGACAGGTTTTTGGCAAATAAAGGGTTACTGTACCAAATTGAACAGTTTAGAACGGGCGAGAGGCTTACTTGCGAGAACGCGGGACCGGGAGTGAGGATGACGTTCTCGAGCGAATCAGCCGTGTCTTCGGCGGACAGTTACACAAGCGAAGCGGCGCTTTGCGGAGTGCCGAACGCTCAAGATTTCTGCCGCTGGGAATGGGCGATGATGCCGCGCTGATTTCTGGCACTGCGGGCTATGAAACGGTTCTAACGTGCGACTGGTTTCTGGAGGGCACACATTTTTTGCGGGACAAGCATCCGGCGGACGCCGTTGGATGGAAATGTCTTGCCCGGGCGGTCAGCGATATAGCCGCCATGGGAGCAGCTCCGCGCTGTTTCCTGCTGAGTCTGGCTCTGCCGCGAGAATTGACGAACTCGTGGCTGCATGATTTTCTTGGAGGACTGCGGAGGGCGGCGAGGCGGTTTGAGTGTTCCCTGGCTGGAGGAGACACAACCGAGCGGCGGGAGGTACTGATTAATATCACGGTTGTAGGTGAGGTGCGCCGCCGGTGGGAGGTGCGGCGTTCCGGGGCAAGACCGGGCGACCTTATATATGTGAGCGGGCGGCTGGGCGAAGCGGAATGGGGATTGCGATTGCTTCGCAGCCAGCGGAAGCGGAGCTTGGACATACGCGAACCCCGGCTGCGAAAGCATTTGTATCCCGGGCCGCGACTGGAGTTGGGGCGATGGTTGGGCGAAAAACACGTGGCTAGCGCGATGATGGATCTGTCGGATGGGTTGTCGAGCGACTTACGGAGATTGTGCGAGGCCAGCAAAGTTGGGGCGGTAATCAGATCTGAAGACCTTCCCGTAGTTCACATGACAAAAGTAGGCCGTAAGCGCGAAGTTGATCCCCTGCAGTTGGCGCTTCATGGCGGCGATGATTACGAATTGTTATTTACGGTGTCGAAGAGTAAAGCCACACAGTTGCCCAGTTCGGTGGGCGGCGTAGCGATCACGCGGATAGGGGAAGTCACTCGTGCGTGGGAAATTATGGTAACTGACGGCGATGGCCGCTCACGAGTTTTGAACCCTCGCGGATGGGACCCCTTCTGAGGATGAAGCCCGACTTCTCCGCGGTCCTGTCGTCGCGGCTAAAACCGCGACCCACAAGTTCTGAGACGCTAGTGCTTCGGCGGCGGACAGGTCTCAGTTCCCCGCTCTCAGGCGGGCTGCGGGCTTCCTATGGTGGTGTTGGGCGGCAGCGAAGACGGGGGCATAGCTGGCGATACGGGCACAGTTGCAGTTTGTCGCGGAGTGAAATGGCGGTAAATCGCCAGAGAGATGGCGCCCACACCCCATAGCAGGACAGCAAACCTGATCCACCCGCCCACGAAAGGAACCATTTCCACGACACACAGCAGAATAACGCCGACAACCATGCGTCCGATCAGCGTCCAAATTTCCCTGGTATGCCCCATCAACCACTGGCCCACGATAGCGCCAACCACGATTTGTGCACACCACATGGCGGTAAGCCACAGGATAAACGTAGAAATTCCAATAAGCAGACCCACCACCGTAATACACGCGATGAAGGCGGCAATGGGTACCCCGAAAAGAACAAGGATCCCGAGGCCAAACGAGGCACCGTAACGCTCCGCCGAATCAACCGTGGCTCGAGCAAAGTTCGGCAGCAGAACGAAGAGGACCAAGCCAAATAGAATGTACGCAGCGATCCAAATCACCCGCCAAATGTAAAAACCGCTGTCTCGATAATGGGTGTGATGTT
>DATBBY010000095.1:0-3729 GCA_036270765.1 Candidatus Acidiferrum sp. | reverse complement strand
ACCCAGCCACCGGAGGCCATCGAAAATCGAATTTACCGAAGCCTCGGTATTGCGTTCGACGTCGGTATCATCTAGGCGGAGGATCATCGTTCCGCCATTGTGGCGGGCATACAGCCAGTTGAAAATAAAGGTGCGGGCGCTGCCGACGTGCAGAAATCCAGTGGGAGACGGAGCAAATCGAACGCGAGGCATGACCTTGGAGTATAGCGGGATTGACGCGGTGGTGTGGAGCGGGCGTCCCTCGCCCGCTTACAGTTCATCATTTCGGTATGCAAGCGGGCGGAGGCGCCCGTTCCACATTTACCGATCACTGCCCCCGGAATTCCACGTTGGTCGAGAGGTTGCCCCTGGGCGTTGTCACTTTCACTGTCCCGGTAGTCGCGCCAGTCGGACCCTTGGCCGTAATCTCGGTAGCGGAAACTACGGTGAAGGTGTGGGCGTAGTCTCCACAAAGGGACCCAAGCCTACAGAAAGGCGGAAGACCGTGCCCCAATTGTAGAGCCCACCGTGTGCAGTGGTTCCGTAAAAATTCCCGTCGCTAGCTTGAACCAGGTTGTTAGCTGAATTTGGAGTGTTGTAAAGCGGGGTCAGCACGCCTTGAGGTGTAATTTTGAAAATCGTGGCAGTGCTTGTCCCATAGAAATCCCCGTCGGAAGCCTGAATTAAATTCGGGCCGTAGGCGGAGGCAGCGCCATCTGCGCAATTCGCTTCGGAACAAAAGTCGTGGAGGGTGGTGAGTTCGCCGCCAGAACTAATTTTGAACACCGTGCCGCAGCCGTTGGAGCAGCCGTTGCTGTTCATGAGTCCGCCGAGCAACGTGGTCCCATAGAAGTTTCCATCCGCACCTTGAACCAGTGCTCCAAGCGGATAAGCGCCGTCGGCGCAATTTGCTTGCGCGCAAAAACTGTAAAGGGTAGTCAAGTTGCCGGTCGGGGTAATCTTGAAGATCGTGCCGTTGTGGTTAGTGCCACCCGCATATGTTGTCCCGTAAAAGTTGCCGTCGGTACCTTGCACCAGCCCGGCCATGGGTTGGAAGCCGTGATCAACGCACGTCGATTTTCCGCAGAAGGAGAAAAGCGTCGTCAGAACTCCGCTGCGGGTAACTTTGAATACGGTGCCACATCCCTGTGTGCCACAGCCGTCGTAGTTTCCGGCTGCGGTCGTACCGTAGAGGTTTCCGTCGCTGCCAAGCACCAGCGTCGAGGCTCTCTTACCGTCCGCGCATTTAGCTTGGGAGCAGAAGCTGTAAAGTGTGGCGAGCGTGCCGTTGGCGGTAATTTTAAAGACCGTACCTGCGTTGTGGGCCCCACGCGCGGACGTGGTCCCGTAGAACATCCCACTCGGCGCCTGGACCACCGCAGTGTAAGGATGATTGCCATCTCCACAGTTTGTCTGGGTGCAAAAGTTGTGCAGCGTAGTCAACGTACCGCTGTCGGTGACTTTGAAAACATTGCCATTATCATTTGGCCCCCAGTTTGTTGTGCCGTACAGTTTTCCGTCGAAGCCCTGGATGAGAGACGATTCAGGTAAGGCGCCATCAGATTTGTTGAAATTTACCAGCGTGGTATAAGTCTGCCCGGGCGAGGCAATCGCCGTCGCCAGACATAGCAGAACGACAGCGTAGGCCGCACGAACTCCCCAGGCGTTACGCCTGTCTCTGACTGTCCGGGGAAGAAAACAAAGTTTGGTCCCGCTCTGCTTCCCACGCATCAATGTGATCGCTGACATAACGGATCTCCTTAATCCTGATTGCCTGCATGACGCACACCTCATCGCGCCAGGACTATCGCCTCGGGGCTCCGAAATCAAAGGGCTATCTGACGGGAGGGTGAACGAGGTAAGCGGTGGCGAGGCGCTCACCTTTAGGGTGCGTCGATAATCTGACCTGCTTTGCCCCCGGCGTCAATACGGTAGAAACCTTAGCAGGCGCAGAAAGAACGGCCCACCACTTGAAATCGGACGTAGACTATCGTAACTCCTGATTGTAAGATCGCCCCGAAAATGCCAACTCTTCTCGGAATCCCATTGGATGGAAACTCGTCTTACCTGCGCGGACCGGCGGCCGCCCCGGCAAAAATTCGCGAGGCCTGGCGCAACGATGCTTCTAACAAATGGTCCGAATTAGGAGCAGACGTCGGAGAGGCTGGCGCGTTTGTTGACTCTGGCGACCTGAAGTTAAACGATTCGCGAGAAAAAATCGAGGAAGACTTCGCCGAAATTACTCACGCAATAAGTGAGTTGTTAGAAAAAGGCGAGCATCCCATCTCGCTGGGTGGCGATCACTCGGTTACATATCCAATCCTCAGAGCGTTTGCTCGGTATTATCCCGATCTCACCATTATTCATTTCGATGCGCATCCGGATTTATACGATGAGTTCGAGGGCAGCCGACTGTCGCACGCGTGCCCGTTCGCGCGGATTATGGAGGAGCGATTAGCAAAACGGCTGATTCAGATTGGAATCCGCACCTTGAACCGCCATCAGCGCGAGCAGGCGGAGAAATTCCAGGTTGAGATTGTGCCCATGGCAGCGGTGCCTGCCTATGATCGGTTTAAGGCTCGAGGGCCGGTTTATGTTTCGTTCGACATGGATGTGCTCGACCCCGCATTCGCACCCGGCATCTCGCATCGCGAGCCGGGCGGGATGTCGGTGCGCGATGCTGTTGCCCATCTGCACGCTGTCACAGGAACGATCGTTGGCGCTGATATCGTCGAGTTCAACCCGTCCCAGGATATTTCTGGAATGACAGCAATCGTGGCGGCCAAGATATTGAAGGAGATTTTGGGTAAGATGATGGCGGATTAACACGTGTATATTCTTATTTTCCTCGCGGCCCGATACCGCGTAGCGACCGCGTTTGGAGGCTCGAAGGCAGGTTTAGTTACCCGCTTGGTTACCCTTGGTTACCAAGGTAATTCCGCGAGAAAGCGCCCGCTAGCATACGTTCATCAAATAATAAGAAGATGAGATTTGCGGCTGCTTGCAATCCCGGAATGCCAGAATAGACTGATTCTAGGAGCGCTTGAGCTCGACGAACTCTCACTGAGGAACATCATTAATGATCGATGTCGCCCAAGGCATGGTGCTCATCCCCGGAGCGGTCGCTCTGCTGGTCCTGCTCGTCTTCACTTATCTCTACGAGCAGAACCGTCATGCGTACTTTCGTGCCTGGCAATTGGCATGGGCCGCATACACCGCACACTACGCGGTAAAGGCTTTGGAATTCTTTCTCGGCGCTAGCGCACCCCTCTACTTCTTGAGCTCACTATTGCTTGTGGTCATGGCGATTTGCATCCTCGTCTCCACCCGCCTGATGAGAGAGCCCTTCCGTCTGAAGTGGTACGACATGGCGCTCATGGGGGTAGGAATACTGCTGGCCTATATAGGGTTGCGCCCGCACCTGGTAGGCGGAACATTCAGGGACACAGCGACGCTCCTGCCGGTTTACTTGCGGCTGGAGGTGTGGCTGGCCGCGATGCTGCTCTATTGCTCATTTCATTTCTATACTTACGCCCATCGCCGTAACTCGGTTGCCTTTCGCACTCTTGCCTTTTCGTTGGTGCTCTGGGCCGCTCTCATGTATGCCGGTCAGCTTCATCAGCCCTTCATGGGGCTCGTGGGGCAGTTCGGCGGATTTCTTGGACCGATTCCCCAGATGCTTCTTGCCATCGCGATGGTGATGGTGCTGTTTGAAAATGAGCGTAATGCGGTACAAGAAAATGCCCTGGC
>DATBBY010000094.1:0-4461 GCA_036270765.1 Candidatus Acidiferrum sp. | reverse complement strand
GCCAGCGACTACAGCACCGCACTGTACAGCTATGACGAGGGTCCGGCCGATCCCGATCTGAAGCGCTTCAGCATCGACCACGACCGCGATTACATTTTGCCCACCCTGCGCGCGGCGCTTACCGCCAATCCCGATCTCTTTCTGTTCGGCTCGCCGTGGAGCCCTCCGGGATGGATGAAGTACAGCAACTCTATGTTGGGCGGAAATATTCGCCCGGAAAATATTTCCACCTACGCCCGATATTTTCAGAAATTCGTGGAGGAGTACGCCGCCGCAGGCGTGAGAGTGCGCGCCGTCACCACGCAAAACGAGATCGACGCCGACCAGGGCGGCCGAATGCCCGCCTGCCCTTGGCCGGAAGAAGACGAGGAGCGCCTGGTCGCCGCGCTTGGTCCACTGCTCGAAGCCAGCGGCACCAAAATCTGGACGCTCGACCACAATTACAATTTATTTGGCCGCGCTATCGATCAACTCTCCAGGCCCCGCATCAAGAAATACGTGAATACCGTTGCCTGGCACGGCTACGTCGGAGCCCCGGAAATGATGCGTAGTGTGAAAGACAAATTTCCTGACCTGGAAATGCATTGGACCGAAGGCGGAGACGACTACAAATTCCCTGATTATTTGACCAATTGGAGCAAATGGGGTGCGACCTTCGCCGGCATTCTAGCCAACGGCCCGCAAAGCATCACCATGTGGAATTTCGCCCTTGACGAACGCGGTCGGCCAAACATCGGTCCCTTCGATTGCGGTGGCCTAGTGCAGATTCATTCGCAGACGAAAGAAATCACGCGAACCGGATTGTATTGGGCGCTGGTGCACCATGCTCGCGCGTTTCGCCGTGGCTCTGTAATTGTCGCCTCGCACGACCCCAACGGCGACGCCCCGGCAGTAAACGCCGCACTCATCGGCCAGCCCGCTTCATCATCCACCGTAACAGCGACGCCAAATAGCGCCGCCACTTCGCGTGTGTATCATGCGGCCGCAAAAACTTCCGACGGCTCGCTAGTGCTAGTGCTGACCAATCCGGGCGACGCAAAGGACGTGACCATCGCGTGCGCCGGCCAGACAGCAAAACTCGCCCTGAGTGCGGATTCCATTACCACGCTGCGCTGGACCTGAACTTAATCTCATCGACCAATGAAAAGATATTTGCCTGCACTTCTACTGCTTCTTGTGCCGATGTTCCCCGCGGCAGGCACGGTTGGCCAAAAACCATCGTTCAAAATCCTGGCCTTTTACTCCACGCAAGTGGAACCTGACCACGTACTGTTCGCTGAGGGGGCGCTAAAGTTCTTTTCCGATCTGTCCGCAAAGAATAACTTTACGTTTGATTCGACCAGCAACTGGGACGACACGAATGATTCGAACCTTGCGGAATATCAGCTAATTGTCTGGCTGAATAATCAGCCTTCAAAGCCCGCGCAAAAGCTTGCCTTCCAAAAGTATATGGAAAACGGAGGTGCGTGGTTGGGCTTCCATGTGGCCGCGTACAACGATAAAGATTCCAACTGGCCGTGGTTTGTGGATTTCCTGGGTGGCGGCGTATTTCACAGCAACAGTTGGCCACCGTTGCCCGCGAAACTCACCGTCGATGATCTTTCCCATCCGGTCACCGAACAACTTCCAGGCGGTTTTCTGTCGCCCGACAATGAATGGTATATCTGGAAACCAAGTCCTCGCCTGAACAAAAACGTTCGGGTCTTGGTCACCTTGGATCCTTCCAACTATCCGATCGGCTTTAAAGATGTCCTCGCCAGTGGTGACCTTCCGGTAGTTTGGACCAACAAGAAATACAAAATGCTCTATATGAATATGGGACATGGCGACAAAATATTCCGCAGCCCCATCCAGAACAAGCTGATCGAAAATGCGACGTTGTGGTTGGGTACGTTAAAGGATCAAAAGAGCGCTGTGAAGGAAAGCATCTCGACTCACGCGGACATGCCGGCCGCAACTGGTACGCTAATCAGCCCCAACGCAATCGCGGTGAACCCAAAAACAAGCAAAGTCTACGCCGTGAATTCTATCGACGGCACGGTCACCATCATGAATGGAGCGGCCAATTCTTCCACAACGGTTAAAGTCGGATCGGAGCCCGTGGCCATCGCCATAAATCCCGTGACGAACAAAATCTACGTGGGCAATTCAGCGAGCGGCACGGTATCGGTCATCGATGGAGCAATCGACGTGGTGACCGCGACAGTTAGTGTAGGAGCGCTTCCTTATGTGCTTGCTGCAAATCCGGCGACCAACAAGATATATGTCTGGAAAACGTTCAGCAACACCATGGTGGTAATAGATGGCGCGACCAACGTCACCAGTAATCTCAAAGCCGGAATTCAGGCCGATACAATTGCGGTGAATCCGGTAACGAACAAGCTCTATCTAGCTAACTACGAGAGCCAAAACGTAACGGTCATGGATGGCACGACCAATGACACCGCATCCGTGCCCGCCGGAATACATCTCTGGGCCATCGCGACGAATCCAGCAACCAACAAGATCTACGCTGCCAACGCAGGCTCCGCGAATCTGACCGTGATTGACGGCGCGACCAACAACACGGCCACCGTGAACACGGGAAACATTCCTTGTGCCATTGCTATAGATCCAGCAGCAAACCGGATATACGCGGTGAACTATGCCGGTGACAGTGTGACCGTAATCGATGGAGCAAATAATTCGGTGATTGAAACTGTACCCGTGGGAGCGCGTCCTCAAGCAATTGCGATCAACTCCCGGACTCACACGATCTACGTCGCCAACACGCACAGCAACACCGTCACCATCATCGATGGCACGAACAATTCGGTAATCGCAACGGCGGAAACTGGAAACGCTCCCTATGCTGTTGCCGTGGATGCCGCAAACAACAAGTCATATGTCGCTAACATGGGAAAAGATCATCTAACCGTGATTGATGGACGACAAGCCGCTAAGGGAGCCCGTCCAGCAGAACGTTGAACCTGACAACCGATTTTCGTAATACGATTGTCTTGTCATGGCCTTAGGACATTCATCCGCCGCTCGCCTAAGCCGCATCCCCGCCCTATTACACTCGCGTTTTCATTCCCCGAATTCGAGGTGCATCCATGTCTCGCTACACAAGACGTGAATTCCTAAAAACCGGAATCGCCGCCAGCGCCCTTGCCGCGACCGGCAGCCTCTCGCTGTACGCGACGCGGCAGGCCGCGACAGACTGGGTGACGCTGGGAAAATCTGGAGTCAAGGTGACGCGCCTCGCCTTTGGCACCGGCAGCTTCAGCGGCCAGGTACAGCGCGACTTAGGGCAAAATGGGTTTACGCGACTTGTGCGCTACGCCTACGACAACGGCATTCGCTTCTTCGAGACTGCCGAGTCTTACGGCGAGATGCACAGGATGCTCGGCGTAGCCCTGAAGGGCATTCCACGCGATAACTATCGCCTGATGTCCAAGGTCACCACGCGGCAAGGCGTGAATCCACAAGAAAAATTCGACGAACTCCGCAAACTCGCGAATACCGAATACTTCGACGTCATGCTCTTGCATTGGCAACACACGGCGACATGGCCCGCGGACACCAGCAAGTGGCAGGATGGAATTCTGGAGGCCCAGTCAAGGAAAGCTATAGTTAGTCACGGCGCATCAGTCCACGGCCTTCCCGCGTTGCGCCAGGTCCCCGGAAACAAGTGGCTCGACATCGCCATGATCCGCATGAATCACAAGGGCGCCAGCATGGACGCCGAGGATTACAACACGAGCGGGCCGGGAAACGTCCCCGAAGTAGTTACCCACGTCCAGCAAGTCCGAAAGGAAGGCGTGGGCGTAATCAGCATGAAACTCGTGGGAGAGGGCAAGTTTAATCGTGACGATCGCAAGGCAGCAATGAAGTTCGCGTTCAAAAACGCCGGCGTCGACTGCGTGACAGTAGGCTACAAGAACACCACCGAGATCGACGAAGCATTGGAGAATCTGAATATAGCGCTGGCCTAGCGGTCAGGCGCGGGAAGCTGACCTCCGTTTCGGCCTGTGGCGATAAACTTCGCCCATTCAAACCAAAAACCCCTCCACGCGGTAGAGCTGTACGATATCCAACCGATCTTCCGCTCCCGTCTTGTGCTTCATGCGATACAAATGATTCTTCACCGTCTGCTCCGAAAGCGAAAAATGACTAGCAATCTCCTTGTTGGTCAGCCCCTTCGCAATCAGCGGCACCAATTGTTGCTCCCGTCGTGTCAAGCCCAGCCGGCGCCGCGCGCTCGCGCACGGCAGCGCCGCCGCTTCGCTTTCAAAATATCGAAACAGCGCTGTGCACAGCATCCCCGGACAAACCGCCTCCCCGGCATGTACCGCCCGCACTCCCGCCAGCACCTCATCCGCCGAAGCGTCATGCAAGAGGTATCCGCTGATCCCCACCCGCACGCAGCGCAGAAATTCTGCCTCGCTCTTCGCCATGCCCAGCAGCAGTATCCGCACT
>DATBBY010000093.1:0-3678 GCA_036270765.1 Candidatus Acidiferrum sp. | reverse complement strand
GGTACAGTAATTTCGATGTCAATTCGCGGCGCTCGTTTTACCCGTAACTCCATAACAAATAAAAAAGGAAGCGATACAGGATGCCTAAATACTGCCCGATGGGAAACACAAACCGCGCTAATCCGGCATCCGGTATATACGATCCAGCATCGGCGCAACCGGCTAAATCATCGAGGATGGAGGCTGTTACGGCACAAGAAAGATCTTGTCGGTATAAGGATCCTTCACTTCGGTTCCCGGAGGGAATCCTTCGACATCGATATATTTGCCAGGGGAATAAGGACTCTCCACCAAGTGCGGTTTGCCAGGGACCGGAATTCCATACGGATAATCTCCCTTTGCGACTTTTGTCGGCGCCGCTGTTGGAGGAGGTGTGGTGGGCGGTGGTTCCGCTGGCGGCGCATTCGTGGGCTGAACCGGCCCGTTCGGATTGAAGGGCTGTTGCGGCGGCGGGTATTCCGCGGTCTGGGTGGCAGGATACCTCGCTGGTCTGTGGTGGGCGGTTGGCGGCGGCGGCTCTTCAGAGCAGGAGACGAAAACAAAGGCCGCGAGGAGCGCAAGCGACGATGAAAATTTCATAAGTGTAACGACTGCTGCAATCGTATTCCGGAGTCCGATTCGTTGCCAATCATTAAATCATTTTTTTCTCCAGCCGCCGCGCATGTCTCGAGAAACAGCGGAGCAATACAATGACGCGGCGTGTCTAATCCGAATCGGAAGAAGAGATGTCTGACAATTCTCGTGCAGAAATTTTACTCGTGGATGATGACGCCATGAGTCGCCGCGTACTTGCGAAGTTACTCACGGCGGCCGGTTACACCTGTCGTATGTCTAAAGACGGGCCCGAAGCTTTGGAAACGGTTCACGCCAGGCCACCGTCGGTCCTGCTGCTGGATTTCGATATGCCAGGGTTAAACGGCGCCGAAGTACTGAGACGCCTGCGCGCGGATCGGCATCCCGCAGTCGCACAAATTCCCACCATTATGTTAACCGCCCACGGGAGTGAAGAAAGCGAGGTATCGTGCCTGCAGGCTGGCGCCGATGATTTCGTGACAAAACCAGTCAATGCCGCAGTGTTGCAGGCTCGAATCGAGACCCAGCTTCGCCTCCGCTCCATGCGGCGGCAGTTGGAACGGCAAAACGATGAACTCGAGAAATGGCGCCGCGATCTTGAGCGCGATCTGGCAGCTGCTCGTTTAACGCAGCAATCGCTGATTCCACAAAAACCACTGGCGCTGCCGGGGTGGCAGATCGCAACTTGTTATCGCCCAGTGATCCAGGTTGGCGGCGACATCTATGGCTGGCTGCGAATGAGAGACGGGCGGATTTTGTTCTGGATCGCGGATGGCATTGGTCACGGCGCCGCCGCCGCGTTGCTTACTACGCTGGCAAAACTTCTTTTTCACCATGGCAGTGCCGAGCAGGATACGCCAACTACCGTGATGCAAGCCGTGAACCATGACTTTCGCAGCATTTTTGGCTCGCGCTCATTTATGACGGCAATGTGCGTGGCGCTCGATCCTGTAACCGGGCACGCCACCATCGTGGGGGCAGGCCATCCTCCGCTCTTGGTGACGCGCGGTGACGGCACCACGGAATCGGTCGGGTCGATTGCGCCTCCGCTGGGTTTGATCGAACAGCCGGAATTTTCGGAAACAGCTATCGATCTTGAGCCAGGGGATGCTTTTCTTCTGTACACAGACGGCCTGTTTCGCTGGTCAAAAGATGAACGGCACCGTCTGACTCCGCAGCAACTCGAAAAAATGCTGGATCGCTCTGCCCCCACGGCCGAGGCGTTGCTCAGGGGTGTTTTAGCGCACGCTGCGCCGGATGGCTCTGTGAACACTTCACCGGACGATATGACGGTGCTTGCCATACGCCGAATGGGCGGCCAATAAAATTTTTGGATTTTGCACAAATTTAGTCTTGCTCTCTTGCGAGCGAAACGTTAGTCAAGCGTCCATGCCGAAAACCAAAAAGAAAACTTCCAAGCGCAAACCGAATCCCGCCTTCATGAGACCGGTCCAACCTGATGATAAGCTCTCCGCTGTCGTTGGGTCGCAGCCCCTCCCACGCTCCGAGCTGACAAAGAAGCTCTGGAATTACATCAAGAGGAATGGTCTCCAAGACAAGAAGAAGAGGACCATGATCAACGCCGACGACTCACTACGGCCGGTATTTAATGGAAAGAGCCAGGTGAGCATGTTCGAGATGACCAAGCTCGTCTCGAAACATCTGCGTTAAATCTTCGGTATTCGTTTATAGCCCGGCGCTGTTCAGCCGGGCTATTTGCGAAGCTTGGTAAAAGAAAGATTGTCGCACGAGCGGTGCGCAGTACCGCTCTTGCGCAGGACTGTAATCGCATCGAACTTGATGACGTGAGAATGTCTCGACTGATTCTTTTCGCGCTAGCGGCCTTTGTCTTTCTCTGCGGGCAATTCGCGCGTGCGGAATCTGACTGGCTGAATGATTACAAAAAAGCGCAGGAACAGGCCAAGGCGGGTAACAAGATCCTTCTGCTCAATTTCACCGGGTCAGACTGGTGTGGCTGGTGCATAAAGTTCGATAAAGAAGTTCTGTCGCAACCGCAGTTCAAGGAATATGCGCATAACAACCTGGTGCTGGTAGAACTCGATTTTCCTCGCGGTAAAGCCCAAAGTGCCGAGGTGCGAAAGCAGAATCGGCAACTAGCGCAGCAATACGACGTGGTCGGGTTTCCGACCATTATCGCGGTCAACAGTGACGGCCAGAAGCTCTGGGAGTACAATGGTTACTTCCCTGGCGGTCCGGAGGCATTCATCGAAGAGCTGCAGAAATTGCGCAAAGGGTAAACGCGTATTCGCCCGAAACTTCGGGTCGATTTCTGCGGCAGGCAAAGTTTCCCAAGTTTTTATCTCCGGTTCAATCGCCTGCGTACAATGTAAGTGTTCGGCGTCTGCTAGACACACGCGTCCAGTGTGCCACTTTCGTGCTCATGTCTGTTTATCGTTTGTTGTTCATTTGCTTCGCGTCAGTCACCGTCGCGCTTGCCGCGGGAGCTGATCCCACGCCGGCGGCGCGCCATGCGGCGCAAAAAACCCAGGCCACGGCGGAAGATCCGAGCATTACGTTTAGTTCCGTGCATGTCGATGGCCCTTACATCGCCATGACATTTGATGACGGGCCAAGCGCGACGCTTACGCCCAAGTTGCTTGATCTACTTGCCGCGCATCACATCAAGGCCACCTTCTTCGTGATTGGCGAAAACGTCGCGGAACATCCTGAGATAGTTGCGCGGGCTGCTGGGGAAGGACACGAAATTGGGAATCACAGCTGGTCACACCCCAACCTCGGCAAAATGTCGGACGATAGCGTTCGTAGCCAATTGCGGCGAACTGATGATGCAATTAGAAGCGCTACCGGCAATAGTCCCACCTTGATGCGACCCCCTTACGGATCGATTACGCCACGCGAAAAACGCTGGATTCATGATGAATTCGGATATCGAATCATTCTGTGGGACGTTGATCCGCTTGACTGGAAACGACCAGGACCGGCTGTGGTTCGTAACCGCATTCTGAAAGAGACTCAGCCCGGTTCGATTGTGTTATCACACGACATTCACCCAGGGACGATCGAAGCGATGCCCTCGACCTTTGACGCGCTCGAGGCCAAGGGCTTCAAATTCGTCACCGTATC
>DATBBY010000092.1:0-13737 GCA_036270765.1 Candidatus Acidiferrum sp. | reverse complement strand
CGGTTTTGCCATACGCTCCTATGATCTCTCGCTACTAAATTCTTCTAAATATTTACCATGACGGGCCGGTCATTTCTTTTGGCCGCGTCAAAATCCATGGACCGTTGGCCGTGACTGCCACGGTGTGCTCAAAGTGCGCCGACGGGCTGCCGTCCGCCGTCTCGGCTACCCATTCATCGCGCATCCGAACTTCCGGTCCGCCTGCATTTACCATCGGCTCCACGGCTATGACCATACCCTCTTGCAACCGTGCACCGCGCCCGGCGTCACCGTAATTCGGCAAATTCGGTTCATCGTGCATCTTGGTACCGATGCCGTGCCCGACAAATTCTCGAACCACCGAATAGCCGTTCTGCTCCACCCAACTTTGCACCGCGTGGCCAACATCACCGAGCCTGTTTCCCGCGCGCATTTTATCAATGGCGCGATCCAACGATTCGCGGGTGACGTCCAGCAATTTTTGCAGTTCCGGACTAATTTCTCCCACGGGAACGGTCACGGCGGAATCCGCGTAGTAGCCGTCGACTTCCATTCCAAAATCGATGGAAACGATATCGCCTTCGCGCAACTTTCGCTTCGGCGAAGGGATACCGTGCACGATTTCGCCGTTGACCGAAGTGCATAGCGAGCACGGATAACCTTTGTAGCCCTTAAATGCCGGCTTGCCCGGTTTACCCGCCAATTTTTGCTCCGCCAATTTCTCCAGATCCATAGTCGTGACGCCAGGCTTCACCGCCGCGCGCAACGCCTCCAGAACCTCGTGGACGATAAGCCCAGCGCGATGCATTTTCTCCAGTTCTTCCGCGCTGCGTAAATGAATGGCCATCTCGTTTCCGTAACTGTCGGTTCCAGCTTTACTGCGCCTTGCTAACTATCTCCAGAACTCGCTTCGAAACTTGTTCCACGCTCTGAGCCGCATCCACATCTTCCAGGCGCCCCAGTCGACGGTAGTACGCTGCCAGCGGCGCGGTCATTTTGGCGTACGCTTCGAGCCGCGGCGCTACGATTTCCTCGCGGTCATCAGGACGCTGCATCAACTCGCCACCGTCGGCATCGCAGATTCCAGCTACCTTCGGAGGGCGATCATAAATATTGTAAATCTCGCCACCCGCCTTGCACATACGACGCCCGGTAATCCTGCGCATTAGCAACGCGGGATCAATTACGAAATGAACGACAACCGGCTGCTTAAATCCATGCTGCCGAAGTAATTCCCCCAGCCACTGGGCTTGCGCAACGGTTCGCGGAAATCCATCGAACACAAACCCGAAGGAACAGTCTGGGCGCTCGATGCGTGCCGCGACCATCTTCAAGATGATGGAGTCGGGCACCAGTTCCCCGCGAGCCATCAACGGTTTGGCTTGCTCGCCCAGCGCATTTCCCAGAGCGATATTTTCGCGGAGCATATCGCCGGTTGAGAGATGCGGCACACCGTACTTCTTGGCCAGCGCCTGAGCTTGCGTACCTTTGCCCGCTCCCGGTGGTCCGAGAAAAATAACCGCACGTTGCAGCCGACCAAGGAGCCGGGAGTCCGGCACCGCTCCGGTCTTCTCCATTACCGCCGGCCACGCAACCGGCCCTTTCGAGCGAACCCTTCGTAATTGCGCATCACCAGCTGCGCTTCCAGCTGCTGAACGGTATCCATGGCCACGCCGACGACGATCAAGAGCGAAGTACCACCAAAATAAAACTGCACGCCCAGGCCCTTGAGGAACCATACCGGGAAGTGCCGGTCAAACCAGCCACCAATGCCCCAGCCCAAATGGTCGAGATGGATACCCGCGATCATCCATTCCGGAAGCAAGCATACGAGCGCCAAATAGATCGCCCCGATAAAAGTGAGCCGCTTCAGGATGCGGCTAACGTGCTCGGAGGTGGTGCGTCCGGGACGAATGCCAGGAATGAAACCGCCATTCTTGCGCATGTTGTCGGCCAACTCCGTGGGATTGAAAACAATGCCCACATAAAAGAAAGCGAACACCAGGATCAGCGTGATGTAGATCAAGGTGTACAGCGGCTCGCCCCACTTCAGCCGGTCAGCGATTGTTTTTAAGAATACGTAGCGCGCGCCAAAGATCAACGCGATGGTCGCGGGAAACGCCAGCAATGAACTGGCAAAGATCGGCGGAATCACGCCACCGGAATTTACCCGCAGCGGAAGGTAAGTGGATTGTCCACCCATCACGCGGCGACCCACCACGCGCTTGGCGTACTGCACCGGAATGCGGCGCTGGCCGCCTTCCACGAAGACGATGAAGGCAACCACCGCAATCATCAATGCGACCAGGAGAATTAATACCAGCGGTGTAAGCGCGCCCCATTGGCCGGATTTGGCCAGCTCATACAAATTGACAATGGCTCGCGGCAAGCCCACCACGATGCCGACGAAGATGATCAGCGACATGCCGTTGCCGATGCCACGCTCAGTGATTTGTTCACCTAGCCACATGATGAACGCCGAGCCGGTGGTCAGCGCGAGCACCGTCATGATGGTGAAGCCAAAGCCTGGGTGATAAACCAGCGACTGGCCGTTCAAACCTTGCGCCTGCAAAGTGCCCGCAATGGACAAGCCTTGCACGATGCTCAGTACGATGGTCAGGTAGCGTGTGTACTGCGTAATTTTGCGACGGCCCAGCTCACCCTCTTTCGAAAGCCGTTCGAGGTAAGGAAACACCACGGTCATCAATTGCAAAATAATCGACGACGTGATGTACGGCATGATGCCTAGTGCAAAAATCGTCATGCGGCGGAAATTTCCGCCGCTAAAGAGGTCGAAGATGCCGAGCACCGAACCGGCTGCCTGGTTAAAAAGCTGATCCAGGATGCTGGTATTGATACCCGGTATTGGGATGTGCGCACCAATGCGATACACCGCCAGCAGCGCTAGCGTGAACAAGACACGGTTCCGCAAGTCTTCTATGCGGAACATGTTCTTCACGGCTTCGATGAATCGATTCATGCTTTTCTGAGCTGCTCCCTCTTATACTCGACGGCTATTAAGCCGTCGCTAAAACCTCAAACGTGGCTCCGGCAGCGGCAATCTTTTCCTTGGCCGACGCGCTGAATGCATGCGCGTGAATGGCAATCTTTGCGGTCAACTCACCGTCGCCCAGAACCTTGATGCGGTCCTTGGCACGGCGAATAAATCCGTGCGCGCGAAGCAGCTCCGGGGTCACCGTTTCGCCAGCCGGAAAAACGTTTAGTTCGTCCAGGTTGACCACCGAATACGAAACCGAGAACGGATTATGAAATCCGCGCTTGGGCATGCGGCGATGCAACGGCATCTGGCCGCCTTCAAACCCGCGACGGCGTGAATAGCCGCGGCGCGATTTCTGCCCTTTGTTGCCAGCTCCTGCAGTCTTGCCAAGCTTGGAACCCATACCGCGCCCGACGCGAACTTTCTTCTTGCGCGAGCCCACCGGCGGCTGCAGATTGGACAAGCTGTAAGACTTGCGGCCCTCTTTGCGGCCTGCAGGGGTCGCAGGTTTATGGTGACCGCGCGGACTACCCGCTTTACGTCCGCGAGGACCGCCTGCCGGTCTGTGTGCGCCTGTTTTTCTTCTGGGCATCGGTTTAGTCCACCACTTCCACGAGATGTCGTACTTTGTGAATCATGCCGCGCGTTTCGGCGGTGTCCAGGCGCTCCACGACGTGATGCATGCGGCGCAAACCGAGACCCTTGATGGTGGCGCGCATATCATCGGTGCAGGAAATGGCGCTAACCACCCACTTCACTTTAATGGTGCCGCCCTTTTTGGGCTCGGCGTGTTCGCTGATAACGAACTGCTTGCCGAAATGATGCCCGCCGGACTTCTTCACCCGCTTGCCGTGACGAACTTTATGGCCTGCTACTTTTTCACTCATTAGACCGTTCCTACCGCCTCGCGCGGCTCCCGGCCGCGAATTTCATCCACTGTTTTGGAGCGAGTTTCAGCCACGTGCGCAGCGTCTTTCAGGCTGAGCAGCGCGGCAAAGGTGGCTTTTACGACGTTATGAGGATTAGATGTGCCAAGCGACTTAGTTAGCACATTGTGTATCCCCGCTACTTGCATGACTTTACGGACCGGGCCGCCGGCGATGACGCCGGTACCTTCGGAGGCGGGCTTAAGCAAAACCTGCGCTGACCCGTAATTGCCGATCACTTGATGAGGGATGGAAGTGCCCTTCAGGTTCAGCTTGATCAGGTTTTTCTTGGCCTGCTCGATGGCTTTCTTGATGGCCATGGGCACTTCACGGGCTTTGCCCATGCCAAAACCAGCGTGTCCGTGGCTGTCGCCCACCACCACCAGCGCTGAAAAGCTGAGGTTCTTGCCGCCCTTGACTACCTTCGTGACGCGGTTGATGGCAATGACGTCATCTTTCAACTCCGAAAGATTGACCTCCAGCAGCCGCCTAACCGCTAAACTGTCTCGCAATAGTTGCTTCGACATAGGCTTAAAACTGTAACCCCGCTTCCCGCGCCGCGTCAGCGAGCGCCTTCACACGGCCGTGATACTTGTAACCGCCGCGGTCAAACACTACTTTTTGCACCCCGGCAGCTTTAGCGCGCTCGGCTACCGCTTTGCCGATCACTTTTGCCGCCGCGATGTTGCCGCCACCCTTGAGATTCTTTTTTGTTTCTCCGTCCACGGAACTCGCCGACACCAATGTCTTGCCGCTGCGATCGTCAATCACCTGCGCGTAGATATGGCCTAGCGAACGGTACACGCAAAGGCGCGGGCGTTCGGTGGTGCCGGAAACTTTGGTGCGCACGCGATCGTGCACCCGTTTGCGATGCAGGTCCCGAGATAATTTGCGAACTCTAGCCGATGCCACTGTTTCTTCTCCTTGGCGTCAAGCGCCCGGACAAACTCAATAAAATTAAGCGCCGCCTGCCTTGGCTCCCGCTTTGCCGGCCTTTTTCTTGAGTCGCTCGCCGGTAATACGGATGCCTTTCTGCTTGTACGGATCTGGCGGACGCAGCGACCGCATGTCCGCGGCGACCTGACCAACCTGCCCCTTGTCCGCGCCGCTGACTACGATGTGCGTCTGCTTTTCGACCGCCACCTGAATCCCTTCGGGAATTGGAAACTCGATAGGATGGGATTTTCCCAGGGCGAAATTCACGATTTTGCCTTTGAGTTCCGCGCGATAACCGACGCCCACGATGTCCAGGTCCTTTTTAAAGCCTTGCGTGACGCCGTGAACCGCGTTGGCTACCAGCGCGCGCGCAAGACCATGTAACGCGCGATGGTCTTCCGTTTCGCGCAGAGCCGTGAGCACTCCGTCTTTCTGCTCAAACGTAATGCCGCGCGGGATCGCGAAAGAAAGCTTGCCCTTGGGCCCCTGCACATCGATCTTGCCGCCCTGCATGGCGACTTTAACGCCGGAGGGAAGCGGAATTGGTTTACGCCCGATACGTGACATCAGTTCTATCCCTTAACTACGAAATCGCTTTACAAAAATTCCTAAATGCAAATTTTCTTACCAAACTTCACATAGAATTTCGCCGCCCATTTTGGCTTTGCGCGCCGCTCGGCCGCTCATCAAACCCCTGGGCGTGGTCATAATGCTGATGCCCAGCCCGCCAACTACCGGACGGATGTCCGTGACGCCCAGGTATCGACGCGCTCCTGGACGCGAAATACGCTTTAGCCCGGTGATCACACTGCGGCGGTCCGGGGTGTACTTCAGGAAAACCCGCAGCATTTTGCGAGTCTTGTTTTCATCCACCATTTTGTAGGTGGAAATGTAGCCTTCATCTTTCAAGATACGCGCAATCTCGGACTTCAGCCGTGACGCGGGCACATCCACTCTTTGGTGCTTGGCGGCCGCTGCGTTGCGGATGGACGTCAGAAAATCGGCAATGGGATCCGTCTGCATATTTCTCCTAAATACCTACCAGCTGGCTTTCGTGACGCCGGGAATTTCACCCTTCAGCGCCATACCGCGGAAACAAATTCGGCACATCTGAAACTTGCGAATGTACGCGCGCGCACGGCCACAAACGCGGCAGCGGTTGCGCACCCGAACCTTGAACTTCGGCTTCTTCAAACTCTTGGCGATTTTTGCGAGACGTGCCATCTATTGCGCTCCTCCTGGAACGCGAAGCGGGAAGCCAAGCCCCTTCAGGAGCTCGCGACCTTCTTCATCGTTTTTCGCGGTGGTGGTCAAGGTCACGTTCATGCCCTTGATCTTGTCCACGCGGGTGTAATCGATTTCGGGAAACACTAACTGATCCTTTAAGCCGAGGGTGTAATTGCCCCGGCCATCGAAAGCGTTGAACGGCAGACCGCGAAAATCGCGCACTCGTGGCAGCACCACATTGCACAAGCGGTCGAGAAATTCGTACATCTTGTCGCCCCGCAAAGTCACGGCGCAGCCGATAGGCATACCTTTGCGGATTTTAAAGTTGGCAATGGACTTCTTGGCCTTGGTGATCATAGCTTTCTGGCCGGTGATCTGCCCGAGTTCCTGCGCAGCAGTATCCAGCAGCTTGGCGTTCTGGCTGGCTTCGCCCAGGCCGATATTTACCGTGATTTTCTGCAGCTTCGGAACGGCCATATTGTTCTTCCAGCCGAAGCGCTTCATCAGCGCCGGCACCGTTTCGTTGCGATATTTTTCCTGCAATCGACTCTTCATTGCTTTCCTTCGCCTCGTGTCAAATTCAAATTACCGCTCGTTACTTGTCCAGCGCGGTGTTACAGCGGCGGCAACTGCGAACTTTGCTGCCGTCCGGCAAAACCGTGTGGCCGATGCGGGTGTGCTTGCCGCAACTACCGCAAACCACCATCACGTTAGAAACGTTGATGGACGCTTCTTTTTCGACGATGCCGCCCTTGATGTTTTTCTGCGGATTGGGGCGAGTGTGGCGCTTCATGATGGCCACATGCTCCACCACTACACGGTTTTTCTTCGCGTCGATGGATAGTACCCGGCCGCTCTTGCCCGCGTCTTTACCCGCAATCACTCGCACGTTGTCGCCCTTGCGAATGGCGATAGTGTGCCGTTCAGTTCTGTCATGCCTCAATGTCATGAGCTACCAAACCTCCGGAGCTAAAGAAACAATTTTTGTGTACTGGCGTTCGCGTAGTTCGCGAGCCACCGGACCAAACACACGCGTGCCAACCGGCTCGCCCGCGTCGTTAATCAGCACCGCGGCGTTGTCGTCGAAGCGGATGTACGTGCCATCCTTGCGGCGCGCTTCCTTGCGCATGCGCACCACCACGGCCTTCACGACTGTGCCCTGCTTCACCGCGCTCTCGGGCGTGGCCTCTTTCACCGAGGCGGTGATTACATCACCGAGCCCCGCCTTTAATCCCGCATCGCCGCCCAAGGGCAGAATGCACATCAGCTTTCGGGCGCCGGAATTGTCAGCTACCGTCAGCCACGTTCGCATCATGATGCTCATTGCGCTGCTCCCCGCCCAGTCAATTCAACCGACGTATTACGCGTCAGTATTTCCTTGAGCCGCCAGCGCTTAAGTTTCGACAGCGGACGCGAAGCTACGATGCGCACGGTGTCGCCGGTCTTGGCCTGACGGGTTTCGTCATGGGCGTAAAATTTCTTTGAAATGCGCACTACCCGGCGATATTTCGGGTGCTGTACCAACCGCTGCACTTCCACCACGATGGTCTTTTCCATCTTGGCGCTGGTAACCTTGCCGGTGAGAACGGTGCGCTCGCCGCGTTTATCCTGCTCCGCCGCCGGAGCTTTTTGTGTTTCAGTGGTCATTACGCCTTCCCTGCCTTCTTCGTCTTGCTGGAACGTTCCGCGGATTTCTTAACCGGCTTGGCCGCCGCCGAAGTTTTTGCTGGTGCTTGCTTCGCAGGCGCCGCTGCTGTTTTTTCCGTGGCTTTCTCGGCACTCTTTTCGGTGCCGTTTTTCGAGCCTGCCATGCCGTTCAACTCCTGCGCGCGTAAATGCGTCTTGACGCGTGCCAGATCCTTGCGCGCATCCCGCAAACGCTTCAGCGCTTCCGCTTGCCCGGTGGACAATTGGAATCGCAGCCGGAAAATCTGCTCGGTCAATTCTCTTTCCTGCACGAGCAGCTCGTCGTTGCCTGCTTCACGAATTTTGTCAATGCGACGCGGCATACTACATGCCTCCTGCGCGAGTCACGAACTTCGTGGGAATAGGCAGCTTGTGCGCCGCCAGCGTCATGGCTTCCTTGGCGGTGACTTCGTCCACGCCCGCCATTTCAAACATGATGCGACCAGGTTTCACCACCGCAACCCACTTTTCCGGAGCGCCTTTCCCTTTACCCATGCGGGTTTCCGCCGGCTTCTTGGTGAACGGCTTGTCCGGGAAAATCCTGATCCAAAGCTTTCCCCCACGCTTGATAAAACGGGAAATCGCCACGCGCGAAGCTTCGATCTGGCGGTCGGTAATCCACGCACACTCGAGCGCTTTCAAACCGTACTCGCCAAATGCCAGATCGCTGCCGCGCCAGGCTTTGCCGGTGCGCCGCCCGCGCATTTGTTTTCTGTACTTGACCTTCTTGGGCATCAACATCGCTATGTTCTCGCTTCCCTAATCTCGTTTAACTCTTGACCGCACCGTTCGACCGCAAGCTACGCCAATGCTGGGACGGCCTCGCGTTCTTTTTGTACTTTCGAAGCGCGCTTTGGAACGTTTTCGCCTTGATAAACCCAGCACTTCACGCCAATGACGCCGTAAGTGGTATTCGCGCGAGCCATCCCAAAGTCAATATCCGCTCGCAACGTTTGCAGCGGCAAGCGCCCCTGCAAGTACCACTCCTTACGCGCGATTTCCGCGCCATTCAGTCGCCCGGCTACGCGAACTTTGATGCCTTTGCAACCGAAACGCAGCGCCGAATCCACCGCCTTTCGCATGGCGCGGCGAAACGCCACGCGCTTCTCAAGTTGCAACGCGATGGATTCGGCCACCAGCTGCGCATCCAGTTCCGGGCGGTGTACTTCCTGAATATCGATGTGCACTTCGCGCTTGGTGCGCTTTTGGACGTCTTGCTTGAGCTTGTCGATCTCCGCGCCTTTGCGTCCGATGATAATGCCCGGACGCGCGGTGTAAATGCGCACCACCAGCTTGTTGGCGGCGCGCTCGATGTCGATGGAGCTGATGCCCGCGCTTTTGAGCTTTTCTTTCAACTCCGCGCGCAGTTTCACATCTTCGTGCAGCAGTTCGGCATAGTCGCGGTCAGCGTACCAGCGGGACTTCCACGGCTTGTTGTAGCCCAATCGAAATCCGTACGGGTGTGTCTTCTGTCCCATTCTTATCCTCTTCGTCCAAAAACTTGTGCCACGTCAAGAGCGACCACGTTATTTCTTCTTGCCCTTTTTCGGGTGCGGACCTTGCTTGCCGGTCAACGCTTTTCGAACCCGGCGAGCTGTGCCGCGTACACCTTTTTGCGCTTCCGTTTCCGCTTCAATAGCAGCTACGCGTTCTGCCGCAGCCACGTGATGCTCCGCCACTCCAACCCACAAATGCGCGGTACGCTTCTGGTAGCGAAACGCGCGGCCCATCGGCGCGGGCCGCAAGCGCTTCCAGCGCGTGCCTTCATTCACGTAGCAAGTGTTGACGTACAACTCATCCACGTCGAGCGGCGCGCCGGCATCTTCCGCTTTGCGTTCGGCGTTCGCGATGGCGCTGCGCAAAACCTTCTCAATGTGCTTCGCGGAACGCTTTTGCGTGTATTGCAAAGTGTGCAGAGCATCCTGCGCCTTTTGCCCGCGAATCAAGTCCATAACCAGCCGCGCTTTTTGCGGCGACATACGCACATGCTTGGCCAGCGCGTGCGCTTCGATGTTTGCTTGCGTCTGTTGCAATTCAGCCATGTCTTAAGCCCTCGGCGCCGCTGCTGCTGGTGCTGCGCCTGTGCCGCCTCCTGCTGGTGCCGGTCCGGCGGCGCGTTCGAGCGCGGCCTTGACACCGTGACCTTTAAACGTGCGCGTGGGCGAAAATTCGCCCAACTTGTGGCCAATCATTTGTTCGGTGACATACACGGGAATGAATTTCTTTCCGTTATGCACCGCGATGGTGTGGCCAATCATGTCCGGCACGATGGTGGAGCGCCGCGACCACGTCTTAATTACCTTTTTCTCGTTGCGCGTATTCAGGCCTTCAACCTTTTCGCGCAAATGGCCGTCCACGAACGGTCCCTTTTTTAGTGAGCGTCCCATCGATCGCCTATTCCTCCACTCGGCGCAAGCGGCTCCATTGAGCCCGCCGCATTTTCTTGAATCCCCGCACTGGCCCAGGAACGCGATGCGATCTGGGGCAGAACGGGCAAACGAACCGCGTGCCTTGCGCGTTCGGAATGCGCTCCACAATCACACCCCATCCGGGCTTGCACAATTTGTACAGCACCGGCTCCAGCGGCACGATTACCGGTTTCAGGTTCGCGCGCACCGGCTTGGCTACTACTTTTGGCACGGACTTTTTTGCCACGCGCTTAGGCCGTGAGCGCTTTGCGGAAGCCCTGGTGCGTCGGGTCGCCGCTGTCCTGCCAGACCTTGATGAACGTGCTGCTCTGGTCGCCATCATTTGCTCTCGCCGGGCCGCTGTGTTTAAGCTCCCCGGATCTCCCTCAGTTGCTACTGCTCGCTACTGGTTAAAAACTCTTTCCGCTTACTTCCTGCGCTCCACAATGTTTCTGTCGGTGCGCTTATTGTTGCGGGTCTTCTTGCCCAACGTCGGGAAAGCCCATGGCGTTTGGGGATGATTGCCCTTCACGCGGCCTTCACCACCGCCGTGCGGATGATCCACAGGGTTCATAGCCACACCGCGTACCGTGGGCTTAATGCCCCGCCAGCGCGTGCGTCCGGCTTTGCCAAAAGTCTCGTTTTCGTGATCGAGATTGCCAACCTGGCCAACCGTCGCCATACACTCGATGGAAAACTTGCGAACTTCACCAGACGGCAGCTTCACCAGCGCGATGTCGCCTTCCTTGCTGAGCAGCTGCGCGGAACCGCCCGCGGAGCGGACCACCTGGCCGCCACGTCCGGGATACAGCTCCAGGTTATGGACCATGGTGCCCGGCGGAATGTGCTTGAACTGCAGCGCATTGCCCGGAAGAATGTCCGCGCCCTCGCCAGTGATAACCGTGGCGCCAACTTCGAGCCCTACCGGATGCAGAATGTAACGCTTCTCGCCATCGGCGTAGTGCAGCAGCGCCAGATTCGAGCTGCGATTGGGGTCGTACTCAATCGCCGCAACCGTGGCGGGCACGCCCAGCTTGTCGCGGCGGAAATCCACCTGCCGATATTGTTTCTTGTGGCCACCACCGCGGTGCCAAATCACGATTTCGCCGTGACTGTTGCGGCCGCCGGTACGCTTTTTGGGCTCCAGCAGCGCCTTCTCCGGCTCCTGTTTAGTGATGTGGCTTTTATCCACGACGGTGATAAACCGTCGCGACGCCGTATATGGATTAAAGCTTTTCAGTCCCATCGCTGCCTCTTACTCTTTTCGTTTCGTGCTGCATTTAAAAAAAGTGGCCCGATATTTATAAATTCTCAGCGTACTCAATCATCTTTTCGCCTTCCGCAAGCTTCACGTAGGCTTTCTTCCAGTCGCGCCGGTACCCTTCATTCTGTCCGCGGCGGCGCATCTTGCCGTAAAAATTGGCGGTGCGTACGTCCGTTACTTTCACGCTGAAAATCTGCTGCACCGCTTCCTTGATCTGCGTCTTGGTGGCTTTCGCGGAAACTTCAAAGACCACGGTGTGCTGCGTCTCTTTCACGCCCAAGCCTTTTTCGGTGATGATCGGGCGACGGATGATCTGGTAGTGAGGCGTAGACATCGGTTATTCCTTGCCCTTTTTCTTGGCGGTCTTTGCCGGTTTCTTCGCAGTCGCTTTGGGTTTCTTCGCCGCTACAGGTTTCGCGACAGCTTTCGTTTCTCGCTTCGGCGCCGGCGCGATGGTTTCCACGTCCGGAGTTGCCGCCGGGGTTTTTTCCGGATCGAGCGAATGGCTTAGCCGCGCCACCGCTTCCTTAGAAAGCACCAGCAGATCGTGCTTCAACAAGTCGTAAGGCTGAAGCCCATTGGGCGCCACCAGCGTGACCCCTTCAATGTTGCGGCTGGCGCGTTCCAGATTGGTGTTCTCGCCGTGAGCGACAATCAATGCAGATTTCTTGTGCTTTAGTTTGCCGAGCACGCCCAAAAATTCTTTGGTCTTATGGTTTTCCAGCTCCCAGTCTTCCACGACGGTGAGGCGCTGTTCGGTAAGTTTTGCCGATAACGCAGAGCGCAACGCGCCTAGCAGCATTTTCTTTGGCAAGGCGTAACTGTAATCGCGCGGGCGTGGTCCGTGAACCGTGCCGCCATGGCGCCAGAGTGGCGAGCGAATCGAGCCAACGCGCGCGCGTCCGGTGCCTTTCTGCTTCCACAGTTTGCGGCCCGCGCCACTGACTTCGCTCTTGTCCTTGGTTTTGTGCGTACCTTTGCGCAGCCCGCGCAGATACCAGCGCGAAGCTTCGTGCAAAAGGTACTGGTTCACCTTAACGCCAAATACCGCGTCGAGGAGATCGAGTTGGCCGACCTTGTTGCCCTTTAAATTGACTACGTCAACCACCGGCATAATTCGTTTCCTTACTTAACTTTTTTGTTGGTGTTTACCAACGCTTTGCGAACCTTGTGAATAAAAATATACGTTCCCGCCGGACCAGGCACTGAGCCTTTCACCAGCAACAAATTTTCGTCGTTATCTACCTTCACCACTTTCAAATTCTTGGCGGTCACCCGCTCGTGGCCCATGTGACCCGGGAAATGCTGGTTCTTCCACACGCGCGATGGGAACGAACTGCCGCCGATGCCTCCCGGTGCGCGATGGAACATCGAACCGTGGGTGGCATCGCCGCCGCGATAGTGCCAGCGCTTTACGCCGCCGGCAAAGCCTTTGCCCTTGCTGATCCCGCTGACGTCCACCAGCTCTCCAGCCTTAAAGTTTTCAACCAGCACCCGGTCCCCAACTTTGGTTTCGTCCTTCGATTCCTCGATGCGAACTTCGCGGAGGACTTTCATGGGCGCCGCGCCGGCTTTCTTGAAATGTCCGGTCATGGCTTTGTTGACGCGCTGCGGCTTGACGAATTCCACCAGCCCCAGTTGCGCCGCTTCGTAGCCGTCGTTCGCTGCGGTGCGGCGTTGCACCACCACGCATGGGCCGGCTTGCAAAACAGTACAGCCCACAAGCGTGCCGTCGTCCTGGAAGACTTGCGTCATTCCCAGCTTGATTCCGATAATCCCGTTGACTGCCATGCCTTCTCTCTCTTCTCTTCGGCTTTAAATTCTCTAAATTAAAATTCGTTACTTCGCGGTATGTCCAAAAGCCTTGATTTCCACGTCCACGCCCGGCGGAAGATCGAGCTTCATTAACGCGTCCACGGTGTCCGGTGTGGGCTCGAGAATATCGATCAAGCGCTTGTGCGTGCGCATTTCGAACTGCTCACGCGATTTCTTGTCCACGTGCGGCGAACGCAACACCGTCCAGCGATTGATGGTGGTGGGCAAAGGAATCGGCCCAGCTACATCCGCTCCGGTACGCTTTGCGGTGTCCACGATTTCCTTGGTGGACTGGTCGAGAATTCTGTGATCGTACGCCTTAAGACGTATACGGATTTTGTCGCCTTGTCTCATAAATTATTCGATGATCTCCGTGACCGCGCCTGCGCCCACGGTGTGGCCGCCTTCGCGAATGGCGAAGCGCAAACCCTTTTCGAGAGCTACTGGGGTGATGAGTGTAACTTCACAGCTGACGTTGTCGCCGGGCATCACCATTTC